>CANPWI010000004.1 GCA_947584125.1 uncultured Clostridia bacterium | reverse complement strand
AAAATAAAGTTAAAAAGCACTACAGCCTTTTAACTTTTAACTCTTCAATAAGTTTAAAACTATTTTGTGAAAGTACATCATCTATTAAATCTACAATTGGAATAAGTTCTTTTCTATTTGGTAATATATAATACATAGAACATTTTGTAGATTCTTCTAAAAATACTGTAATATTAATATTACCAATTTCTCTAACATTCATTTTTTTTATATTCTTTGCAGTATTAAAATCAATAATATTATTAGCCATAAACATACACCCCTTTCATAAGAACAATGTTAAAATTATATCAAAATTCTATAACATAAAATGTCATATTTTGTAAACTTAATAAAATATTTTATAAAATTAAACAAAATATATGTTTATATAACAAAATAAATTAATATATAATTAAAATTTTAATAATAGGTTAAATATTAAATATATGAACCTAAATAAACATAAACCTTGATTTTTTTTTATTTAGATTATATAATAAAAAAGTTAAGGAGGATTAATAATGGAAGGAAAAGAAGAATATTTTTATGAAAGAACAGTAAACTATTATGAAACAGATAAAATGGGAGTAGTACATCATTCAAATTATATAAGATTTTTAGAGGAGGCAAGATGCTACTGGTTAGAAGCTATAGATATGCCTTATGAATTACTTGAAAAAGAAGGAGTAAATATACCAGTTATAGGAGTAAATTGTACATATAAAAATCATGTAACATTTGGAGATACTATACTTATTATACCTTATGTTAAAGATTATTCTGGAGTTAGAATGACAGTAGGATATAATGTAATAAATAAATCAAATAACCAAACTGTAATAATTGCAGAAACAAAGCATTGTTTTACAGATAAAAATTTAAGACCAATTAATTTAAAAAAATATAAAAAAGAATTTAGTGATAAATTTCAAGGTTTAATAAAAGAGTAGAAAAATTTTGTTGAAAAATGTAAAAAAATAGTATAAAATTATATCGGTGATGTAATGGAAAATAATAAAAAATTAACCATAAGTCAAGTGTTTTGGTATTTTGTATTTTTTAGTGTAGTTGGATTGTTTGTTGAGACCATGTATGGATATATAACTACAGGAATTTTAGAAAGCAGAAAAGGATTATTATTTGGTCCATTTTGTCCAGTATATGGACTAGGCGCAAGTGTATTAATTGTTTCTACTTATAGTTTAGAAAAATCTCCTACGAAAGTATTTTTTACAGGTGCTATTGTTGGTGGGTTTGTAGAATATATAATTAGTTATATACTAGAAGCAATATATGGAATAAGGTTTTGGGAATATTCATATTTAAGGTTTAATTTAAATGGTAGAATATGTATACTTTATTCAATTTTCTGGGGAATTCTATCAATTATTCTATTAAAATGGATTAAGCCACTTATAGATAATATAATAAGTAAAATACCAAAAAGAAAAATTATAGAAATAATATTATTAATATTTTTAATAATTGATGCAATAATTACAGTATGGGGAATAAATGCATATCAAAATAGAGTTGTATATGGAAAAGGTGGAGTTATAGATATACCAATAATTAGAAAGTTTGAAGAAACCGTCTTTTCAAATGATGTAATGTTAAAAACTTTTCCTAATTTAAGATATATAGATGAAGAAGGAAATGAAATTTTTATAAGAGATAAAGTTAAATAATAAAGCACACAATGCATATTGTGTGCTTTATATGTGAATTTTGTATGAATTATAATGGAAAATTATTGAAATAGATAAAAGACCATGATAATATAAAAAAAGTAAACTAAAGGAGGTAAAAAATTGATAGAGGTTATAAATGTTACTAAAAAATATGGCAATTTTGTTGCTATAAATAATATTAATTTTGCAATTAATAAAGGAGAAATTGTAGGTTTTTTAGGACCAAATGGTGCAGGAAAAACAACAACAATGAATATGATAACAGGATATATAGAACCAACTGAAGGGAAAATAATTGTTAATGGATATCTAATGGAGGAAAATAGTAAAAAAGCAAAAAGATGTATTGGATATATGCCAGAAAATGTACCTTTATATCAAGATTTTACGGTAAAAGAATTTATAAAATTTATGCAAGAATTAAAAAATGTTAGTAAGTTTGAGGCAAAAGATGAAATAGAAAAAATAATGAAACAAACAGGGTTAGAGGAGGTATCAAATAAACTAATAAAAAACTTATCAAGAGGGTATAAGCAAAGAGTGAGTTTAGCTGGAGCACTTGTTGGAAATCCAGAGGTACTTATATTAGATGAGCCAACAGTAGGACTTGACCCAAAGCAAATTACACAAATAAGGGAATTAATAAAAAGTTTAGGTAAAACTCATACAATAATTTTAAGTTCTCATATATTATCAGAGGTTAGTCAAATTTGTGAAAAAGTAATAATAATTAATAAGGGAGAAATTGTAGAGATAGATTCTCCTAAAAATTTGGAAGAAAAATTAAAAGATGAAAATCAAATATTAATTACTGTAGAAGATAAGCAAAATAAAATAGAGAAAACAGTATCTAAAATTACAGATATTAAAGAATTAAAACTGTTAAAAGATAATGAAGATGGAACAAAAACATATCAAATTACTAGTAATGAAAAGAAAGATTTAAGAAAAGATATATTCGAAAATTTTGCAAAAGAAAATATTACAATTTTTGAAATGAAAAAAAAGGAGATTACACTAGAAGATGCATTTATTAAGTTAATAACAGATGAAAAGGAGGAAAAAAATAATGCTTAGTATATTAAAAAAAGAATTTAAAAGCTATTTTTTATCACCAATAGGATATGTTTTTATTGGTTTATTTTTATTAATGCGGAAGCATATTTTTCTATTTAGATGTAGTTTCTTATGGTAGTGTACAGTTTGAGTATATGTTTTATTCATTAGCAACAGTTTTAACTTTTATTATACCAATACTTACCATGAAAACATTTTCAGAAGAAAGAAAAAATGGAACAGAAATTCTTCTTTTAACATCTCCTAAAAGTATAGTTCAAATTGTACTTGGAAAATTCTTTGCAGCAACTTTAGTAGTATTAATAGCTGAAGTACTAACTTTAATTTATTACATAATTCTATGCTTTCTAGGTACACCTTATATAGGAACTGCAATAATTGCTTTAATAGGATTTTTATTACTTAGTATGGCATATATATCTTTTGGAATCCTTGCATCTAGCATAACAGAAAATCAAATAATATCTGCTATTATTACAATTTCATTTTTTATATTAACATGGTTTTTACCTGACTTTGGAACAAACTTTGGAGCATTATCATTAATTAATATGTTTGATAAATTTCCATCAGGCCTAATTGCAATAAAAGAAATAGTAGCATTTGTTACATTTACTATAATGTGTATTTTGCTTACAATAATAGTTATGCAAAGAAGAAAAAATGTGAAATAAGGAGGTATTTTGAAATTGAAAAAATTTATAAAAAATATAAAAAATAAAGTGCTATTTAATACAATACAAACTATTATATTATTTGCAATTATAGTACTTGCCTATATAGGTATAAATATGTGGGTAAACAAAATGAATTTTACAGATATAGATGTTACTAAAGAGCAAATATACACAGTTTCAGAAGAATCCTTGCAAAAAATTAGTGGAATAAATGAAGAAGTAAGAATATACTTTTTTGGATATTTAGAGGATAGTAGTGTAGTAGATTTAGCAAAACAGTATGAAAAGAGAAATAATAATATTAAAGTGGAAGTTGTAGATTTAGAGAAAAGGCAAGATTTAGTTTCAAAATATCAAGTAGAAAGTACTGATGTGGCAATAGTTGTAGAGTCTGATAAAGGAGAGAAAATACTTTCAGAAAACGATTTATATTCTTATGATTATACAAGTTATGAGCAAATAGACTTAACAGAACAGAAATTAACAAATGCAATATTATTAGTAACAAAAGAAAAACAACCAACATTGTATTTCTTAGAAGGCCATAGTGAATACAATTTAAAATCACACTTAAACTATTTAAATGCATATTTAGTAAATGATGTTAATAAAGTAGAAAGCTTAAATTTACTTATAACACCAGAGATACCAGAAGATTGTAGTATATTAATAATTAATTCTCCACAAAAGGATTTTACAGATTTGGAAACTCAAGAAATTCTAAATTATATAAATAATGGAGGAGATATAATATGGCTAAATGATTCAAGCTTTAGTAGTGAAGAATTAAAAAATATAAATAGAATTCTTGATGAATATGGAATAAGCTTTGATAATAATGGAGTGAATTTTGAAGAAGACCAAAATAAAATGTTAATGCAAACACCAAATTATATAATACCAGATATATCTTATACTGATTTTACAGAAGAAATAATGACAGATGGAGGACTTGCATTATTAAATAGTGGAAAAATTAATTTTAAAAATGATGATGAACTTGAAAGATTAGGCATTGATGTACAAAACTTTATATCTTCTAGTGAAACATCATTTTATAGAAGAAATTTAAATCAAACAAGTTATAATAAAACTGAAGAAGATCAATCAGGTCCAAATGTAATTGCATCTATGTTAACAAAAAGTGTTTCTGAAGATAAGCAAAGTAAACTAATTGCTTTTGCAAATAATATATTTATTACAGATTATATGGTTAATATAGGAAACCAAAGCATTCCAGCAATATCACTGTTAAATAATAAAGATATAGTTTTAAATGTTGTTGCATATTTAACAGATAATCAAGATGAAATTACTATAAGAAAGGAAACGGGAGTTGTAACATATACTGCAACTCAAATGCAAGATAATATTATTAAATGTATAATATTTGGATTCCCAATTATAATAATAATTGTAGGAATTATAGTATGGCAAAAAAGAAGAAGAAAAAAATAGTATAAAAAATTAGACACCTCATAAAATTTTATGAGGTGCTTTTTTTTGAAAAAAATAATAATAGTATTATTAGTTATAATTGGAACTTTAATAGGAGCAGGATTTGCTTCTGGAAAAGAAATTTATATTTTCTTTTTTAAATATGGAAATATGGGATTAATTGGTCTTTTAATATCTTGCTTACTTATTGGAATTACAACTTATATTGTATTTAAAATTGTAAATAAGAGAAATATAAAAAGTTATGAAGAACTTTTAAGTGTAATTTGTGAAAGCAAGAAGCGGATATAACAAACAAAAAGCAGAACTTATAAAAATTGCAGTAAACTTTTTTTTATTAATATCTTTTTACATAATGATAGCTGGATTTGGGGCATATTTTAAACAGGAATTAGGATTAAACAGTTTAGTAGGAACCGTAATTATTAGTGCTTTTTGCTATGTATCTTTTAGTGGAAATATTAAGGGAGTAATAAATGTAAATACTTTTTTAAGTCCAATATTAATAGGAATAATCTTGATACTTGGAATTATGAATAAATCTAATATTAATTTATGTGCTATAGAAAATCTATCTATAAATAATTATGCATGGTTTATAAATGCTATTATGTATTGTGGGTATAATTCTCTTATATTAATACCTATACTAATATCACTAAAAACATATATAACAAGTAAAAGTAAGAATATAATTGTAAGTACATTAACATTTTTAGTAATGCTTCTTTTAGGAAATATTATATTTTTCTTATTGATTCATATACAAAATATTAATAATATAGAAATTCCAACAGTATGGGTTGTTAAAAAGTTTGGAGAAACTTATGCAAAACTTTTTGGAATAATAGTTTTAATTTCAATTTTTACATCAGCTGTTTCTACAGGATATGCATTTTTAGAAAATTTAAATAAAAAAAATTATAGTATATACAACAAATTAATATGTATTTCTGCTATTGGAGTTGCAGGAGTAGGATTTTCTAATTTATTAAATACATTATACCCTGTATTTGGAGTTTTAGGTTTTATACAAATTATAATGATAATTACAAAAATACTTGAAAAAAATGAATAAAACTGATATAAAAGAAGTAATAAAATATGGAGGTATTTATATTGAAAATAGAAGTTGATACAAATGTACTAAAAAATACATTAATAATAGTTGCTTTGCTCTTATTAATAGGTGGAGTTACATTATATGTATGTAATGAAAATTTTAGAGTTATTATAAATACATATATTTTTAAAAGAGAAATTATAGAAGAAGATGCAAAAAATATTGAACTTAGTGGAGAAGATAACGAATTTGTATATGCTTATGATAAATATATTGTAATTTTGAAAAATGGAAAATTAGATTTTTATAATTCATCAGGAAACAAAGAATACAGCATAGATGTAACAATAAGTAATCCGATAGTTACATCTAGTGGCAGATTTTTATTAATTGCTGAAAATAATGGTCAAAAGTTTTATGTTATATCTGGCCAAAATATTGTATGGCAAAATGAAATAGAAGGAAATATAAATAAAATTAATATAAATAAAAATGGATATGTATCTGTAATGGTAAAAGGAACAAGTTATAAAAATGTAATTATAACTTATAATTCAGAAGGAAAAGAGTTATTTAAAACCTACCTTCAATCAACAAATACAGTAGCAATGGATATATCAAATGATAATAAATATCTAGCAATAGCAGAGGTTAATTCATCTGGTTCTACAATACAATCAAATATAAAAATAATATCTTTTCAAAAAGCGGAAACAGACCCAATAAATTCAGTAGTATATACATATAAAGAAGAAAATAATAGTTTAATTACAAATATTAAATATCAAGATAAAGCAATACTAGTATGTATGTATGATACTGGAGTACATCTAATACAAGAACAAAAAGATGAGGTTTTCTTAGAAACTATGGAAGATACAGCATATATGGACATAAACTTAAAAAATACAGTAGTAAACATAGAAAATAAACAAAAAGGCATACTAAATACACAAACACAAGTTATATTTAAAAATATTAATAATAAAACTGAAAGTTTATATACTTTAGACGGAATAACAAACAATTTAGATTCTTGTGGTGATAATATAGCAATAAATGTTGGAGATGAGGTGCATTTTGTAAACACAAGTGGATGGCTAGTAAAAAGATATAAGGCAAATAAAGAGATAACCAATATTGTTATAGGAGAAAATATTGCAGGAGTAGTATATAGAGATAAAGTAGATATTATAAGTTTATAGGAGGTAAAGGTTTATGGGAACAATTATAGATATTATAGCAATTATTATTTTAGCTATTACAATATTTTTTGGATATAAAAGAGGGTTTATTGGAGTTGCTTTTAAATTACTTACATTTGTTACAGCATTAATTTTAACAGCAATATTGTATATACCTGTTAGTAATTTAATAATACAAAATACAAAAATTGATGATTACATATATCAAACTATAGTAGATAAATTTGGAGATGGAGAAAATATTGAATATACAAAAATAGAATATGTAGATAATTACATTACTGAAATGAAAAATAATAGTGTAGATACAGTTGCAACTCAAATATCTATGGGAACAAGCAAAATTGCAACAGCAATCTTACTATTTGTATGTATTAGAATATTACTACTATTATTTTATAAATTTTCAGAATTACTTGCAGACCTTCCAATTATAAAACAATTTGATAAAGCAGGTGGTATAGTATATGGTGTATTAGAAGGACTTATAATAATAGTATTAGCAGTATTATTAGCAGTTTTAATATCTACAATAACAAACAATATAGAAATTTTAGGACTACTTAATAAATCTGTAGTTGGAAAAATAATTATGAATTTTTTGTAAAAATTGTAATATTTTGTTGAAATTTTTATAAACCTTTGCTATACTAATTTTAACAAAAAATTAGGAGTGAAATAAATTGGATAAACACATGAAGCAAAAGCAAAAAAATATGGATATGAATAAAAAGGACAAAAGAAAGAAGAAAAAGAAAAAAGGTGTATTTGTAAAAATACTATTAATAATCTTAATTATAATTGTATGTTTTGCTATTTATTTAACATATAAAACTATAAAAAATGGTGGAGGAATAAAAGGTTTAGCAGCAACAGTTGTTGGACACAATGCTGAAACACTTAAAAATTTGGATAAATTAAACTTTTTACTACTAGGAGATAATCAAGGACTAACAGATAGTATAATGGTATGTTCTTATGACCCTAAAACACAAAAAGCAGCAATTTTATCAATTCCTAGAGATACATTTATCGGAAAAAACAAAAATAAAGCAACAGCTGCAAGCAAAATTAATTCATTATACCAAGGAGATAATCCTGAAAAAGTAATGGAAGAAGTTAGCGACCTTGTAGGAATAGATTTAAAATATTATATAGTTGTTGATACAGACGCTTTAATTGAATTAGTAGATGCAACAGGAGGAATAACATTCAATGTTCCAATAAATATGGATTATGATGATAAAGTACAAGGATTACACATTCATTTAAAAGCAGGAGAACAATTAATAGATGGAGATAAAGCAGAACAATTATTAAGATTTAGACATAACAATAATGGAACATCATATCCAGAAGAATATGGAGATAACGATTATGGAAGAATGAGAACTCAAAGGGAGTTTATAATGCAAGCAGTATCTCAAATGTTAAAAGTTTCTAATGTATTTAAAATTAATGAATTTATTGACATTATAAAAGAAAATGTAAATACAAATATGGACTTTAATCTTATAAAAGATTATATTCCTTATGTTGTAGATTTTAGTACAGAAAATTTACAAACTGGAGCATTACCAGGAGCATCAGAAAAATGTAATGGGGTTTGGCTATTTATACATGATGAAGATGAAGCAAAGAAGCTTATTGATGAAATGTTTTTTGATAAGGTAGCAGAAGAAGAAACATCAGAAGATGAAAATATAATAGCTAATGAAATATAAAAAAAAGGGGGTATTTTTTAAATACCTCCTTTTAATGTTTTAATGTCTACTTTTGCTTTTTTTCTTTTTCTTTTTAGGTTTTAAAATTCCTAATATACATGAAAGAATTAAAAGTATTAATAAAATAGCAAGAACCTTAAAAACAATGTTCATAATAGAAGATTTTTCAACATTAGACCCTGCAATTAAATCAGTAGAATAAGTAGCATCAAATACAGTATATTCTGCTTTACCAATAGTTTCACCTTCAAGTATTGGAGCTGTTAAATTTTCTTTTATAGTTATAGTAGGTGTTATATTTTCAGATGAAATATTATTTGGTAAAAATGCAGTAATATCATCTTTATATAAAAGATTTAAATCTTTTGTATCTTTAGTAGCACCTTTAATTTCAATATTTTCACAAACCTCATTTTTTGTTACAATTTGTTCCATCTTATAATTATTAAATGCATATTCAAATAAAGTTTTACAATCTAAATATTTTTGTCTTAAACCACTTTCTGTATAACCACTATGTAGAATAACAGCAATAAATTCTAAATTATCCTTTTTTGCAGTTGCAACAATACAATCAAGAGCATGTTCTGTATATCCAGTTTTTAAACCAGTAATATAATCTTGATAATAATTTTTAAAACTTTCTCTAATCATTGAATTTGTAGTTACAAAATATCTATCATCAGAAGGATATTTTGCAGTAGCAGGTAATCTATAGGATGTTTTCATAACAATATTCCTAATTACATCATACTGCATAGCATATCTACCTATTAAAGCTAAATCATAAGCTGTAGAATAGTGATTATCATCATGAATTCCACTTGGATTTGTGAAATGAGTATTTTTACAACCAATTTCTAAAGCTTTAGTATTCATCATTGTAGCAAAGCTTTCAGTAGAACCTGCTATATGTTCAGCTAAAACAAAACCTGCGTCATTTGCTGAAGGAATTAATAAAACATTTAATAATTGTTCAATAGTTAATTCTTCATCAACTTGTAATGCAGCATTTGTATAATCATAAGGAACACTCATAACAGCATTATAACTAACTTTTGCAATATCATCTAGTTTACAATTTTCAACAGTAAGTATTGCAGTCATAAGTTTTGTGGTACTTGCAGGATAGTTTGTTTCATATCCATTTTTTTCATATAATACTTTTCCTGTATTTGCTTCCATTAAAAGAGCTACAGGTGATAGTGTTGTAATATCATTTGAAGGTTCTCCATAAGAAAATAAAGGGAAAATACTAGTAAGTATACAAAAGATAAATAGTAATAAAAATAATTTTTTTGTTTTCATTTAAAAAATCCTTTCAATAAAATATAAAAATTATTATTACTATATATTAAAATAAAAAAAATTTCAAGTTAATTATATAAATATGTATTTTATTCTTCGTTTACATATCCATAATATCATTAAATTATAAAATTAAAGATAAACAAGGAGGTTTTTATGGAATTTAATAGCAAACAAAAATTAATAATAATAGGCATTTGTGCAATTATGGTAGGAGTTATAATATTTTATTTTTATAGCAAATTTAGTAATTCCTATGATGATGTTATAGAAGCTGAAACAGAATATGAAAATGAAATAGAAGAACAAACAGAAGATGAAAATGATAATAATGAAGATGAAGATATAATAATTGTTCATATACAAGGGGCTGTACAAAAAGAAGGAATTATTAAAATTAAAGAAGGAAATAGAATAGCAGATGTTATAGAAAAAGCAGGAGGCCTAAAAGAAAATGCTAGTTTAAAAAATATTAATTTAGCATATATGGTGGAGGATGGGCAAAAAATATATATTCCAACACAAGAAGAAGATAAAAATCAAGAAATAAATTCAGATAATACACAAAATACAGTTTCAAATAAAATAAATATAAATACAGCAACAAAAGAACAATTACAAGCTTTATCAGGAATAGGTGAAGCAACTGCTGAAAGTATAATTACATACAGAAAAGAAAATGGAAAATTTCAAAACATAGAAGACATAAAAAATGTATCTGGTATTGGAAATAGTAAATTTAACAAAATAAAAGATGAAATATGTATAAAATAAAAAAATATATAAAAATATTGAATTTTGATAACAAATATGTTATAATAAGAATACAATATGGATAGGAGAAATTTAGAAAATTTTATAAGGAGGAGTCAATTGTGAAAAATAATTTATCATATAAAACATGGAAAGAAGTTAGAAAAAGTATGAACATAACATCAGAACAGGAAGCAGAAATACAGCTAGAGATGGATATAATAAAAGCAACGATTGAAGCAAGGAAGAAAAACAAATTAACCCAAAGAGAATTAAGCCAAAAAAGCGGAATAAAACAACCTGTAATTGCAAGGATTGAAAAATATGTAAATTCACCTAGAACAAGTACATTAATAAAAATGTTATATCCTATGGGATACACTTTAAGAGTTGTACCATTAGATAAAGATAATAAATAAGAAAGGATGGATACTAATGAATATTTTTGTAGGGGGAGCATCAAATGATACAGAAAATCAAAATTATATAAAAATTGCAGAAGATGTAGGAAATTTTATAGTAGAAAAAAAACACAATCTTGTTTTTTGTGGATGTGAAAAAGGGCTAGTAGGTAAAACATATTCAAAAGTTGTTAATAAAGATTCAAGTAAAATATATGTTACTACAACAAAAGAGTATACAGAATGTTTGAAAAATAAATCTTATGAAAAGGTATATGTATTTGATACTGTGTGTCAAAGAAAAGATTTTTTTATGAATTTATCAGATGCATTATTCTTTCTTCCAGGAGGAATAGGAACTGTAGATGAGATTATGACAGCAATTGAAACAAAAAGAACAAATAAATTAAATATTCCAATTATAATTTTTAATGTTGATAATTATTTTAGACCACTATTTGAAATGCTTGATAAAATATATGAAGAAGAACTTGCAGATAAAAATTGTAAAAATCTTTATTTTATAGCCAATTCATTGGAAGAAGCAATAAATTATTTAGACAATTTATATAATAATTAAGAAAAAAACAGAGATTTGCAAAAAAGCTAAATCTCTGTTATAATATTGGTTGCGAAGGCAGGACTCGAACCTGCGACCTTCGGGTTATGAGCCCGACGAGCTGCCAACTGCTCCACCTCGCGATGTATAACTTTATATAGTATAATATATTATATGAAGTTTGTCAATAAAAAATGCGTAAAAAATAAAAAAAGAGGAAAATATAAAATAAATAGAAGGTCGAAATCATAAAAATAATTACTAATGGAGAGCCTTATGAAAGAAAAAGTATTAAAAACAATAAAAGATAATAATTTAATTGAAGCAGAGGATAAAATTGTAGTAGGAGTATCAGGTGGACCTGATTCTATGAGTTTATTAAATATACTTTATGAAATTAAAAATGAAAAAAAGCTAGGTTTTAATTTTGAAATAGTAGTAGCACATATAAATCATGGAATTAGAGAAGAAGCAATAAGTGATGAATTATATGTTAAGGAATATTGTGACAAATATGGTATTTTATTTTTTTCAAAAAGATTTGATATTTTAAAAATAGCAAAAGAGAAAAAAATAGGAACAGAGGAAATGGGAAGAAAAGCAAGGTATGATTTTTTTGATGAGGTATTAAATAATGTAAATGCCACAAAAATTGCAACAGCTCATACCAAAAATGATAATGCTGAAACTGTAATGATGAACATTTTAAGAGGAACAGGCCCACAAGGATTAAAAGGAATTGAAGCAATTAGAGATAAAAAATATATAAGACCATTAATAAATATAAAAAGAGAAGAAATAGAAAAATACTGTAAAGAAAATAATCTTAATCCAAGAATTGATAAAACGAATTTTGAAAATGTATATACAAGAAATAAAGTTAGAAATATGCTTATTCCGTATATAGAAAAGGAATTTAATCCTAATTTTATTGATACAATAAACAGATTATCAGATATAGCTAAAAAAGAGAATGATTATATAGAAAAAATGACGAAAGAAGCATATAAAGATGTATTAATTGAGAAAAAACAAAATGAGATTATATTAGATTTAAAAGCATTTAATTCCAAAGATGAGGTTATAAAAAATAGATTAGTGTTATATACTATTAATGAATTATTTGGTTCATCACAAGGAATAGAAAAAATACATATACAAGATATAATTAAACTTTGTAATAATAATATTGGTAATAAATTTTTAATTCCTAACAAAAAAGTAAAAGTTTTAGTAAAAAATAAAAAAATTTTTTATATATGCAATTAAGAGTATCCGTAAGCAAACCTTACATACAAGCTAAATTGCGACAAAAAAACTTATAAAAAACTATTGAAAATGTTTATAATATATGTTAAGATTTGTAAATAAAAATTTAAAAGCTAGATTTAGATTAATAAAATCTAACTGTTAAGGAGGAATAAAAGTGAAGAACAGTTTAAAGACATTAGCAACATGGTTAATTGTTGGAGTAATTGTAATAATACTTATAACATCTATCACTGATAATTCACAAAATAAAATGAATTATTCAGATTTAATTAGCAAAATAGAGACTGGAGAGGTAACAAAAGTAGAAATTGCAGCAGATGGAACTAAAGCTTATGTTACATTAAAAGGAGAAAATAATAATAACAAAAAAGAGGTTAATATACCAAGTTTAAATAGTTTTATAGATTATTCAACTAATTACCTAAAAGATGGTTCAATAGAATTAACAGAAAAATCTCAATCTATATTTGTAACTATATTAAGTTTATTATCACCATTTGGAATATTAATTATATTCTTAATATTCTGGTTATTAACAATGAATAATTCTGCTCAAGGTGGAAGCAAATCAATGTCATTTGGCAAAAGCAAAGCTAAAATGATTAATGGAACAGAAAAAACAAGAGTTACATTTGAAGATGTTGCAGGTGTAGATGAAGAAAAAGAAGAATTACAAGAAATAGTAGAATTTTTAAAAAATCCAAAAAAATTTACAGATATGGGTGCAAGAATACCAAAAGGTGTACTACTTGTAGGACATCCTGGAACAGGAAAAACACTTCTTGCAAAAGCAGTTGCTGGAGAAGCAGGAGTACCATTTTTTATAATAAGTGGTTCAGATTTCGTAGAAATGTTTGTTGGTGTTGGAGCATCTCGTGTTAGAGACTTATTTGAACAAGCTAAAAAGAATGCACCTTGTATAATATTTATAGATGAAATAGATGCTGTAGGAAGACAAAGAGGAGCAGGACTTGGAGGAGGACATGATGAAAGAGAGCAAACATTAAACCAAATGCTTGTTGAAATGGACGGATTTGGATCAAATGAAGGAGTTATTGTGCTTGCAGCAACAAATAGACCAGATGTATTAGATAAAGCATTATTAAGACCAGGTAGATTTGATAGACAAATTATAGTATCAGCACCAGATGTACTAGCAAGAGAACAAATACTAGAGGTTCATGCAAAAAAGAAAAAACTTTCAGATGATGTAGATTTAAAAACAATTGCAAAAAATACATCAGGATTTTCAGGAGCAGACCTTGAAAATGTTTTAAATGAAGCAGCATTACTTGCAGCTAGAAGAGATAAACATGAAATATCTATGGCAGAAATTGAAGATGCTATGGTTAAAGTAACTATGGGACCAGAAAAGAAAACTAGAGTTAGAAGTGAAAAAGAAAATAAACTTGTTGCATATCATGAAGCAGGTCATGCAGTTGTTAGTAAATTCTTACCAACACAAGATGCTGTACATCAAATATCAATAGTACCTCGTGGAATGGCAGGAGGATATACTATGTACAGACCTACAGAAGATAAATCATTTATGTCAAAATCTGAAATGGAAGAAACAATAGTATCATTACTTGGAGGTAGAGTTGCAGAAAGCCTAATTTTAGGAGATATATCAACAGGAGCAAGTAATGATATAGAAAGAGCATCTAAAATAGCTAGAGAAATGGTTACAAAATATGGTATGAGTGATACTATAGGTGCAATAATGTTCGGTTCAGGTCAAGAAGAAGTATTTTTAGGAAGAGATTTTGCACAAAGCAAAAATTACTCAGAGGAAACTGCAGCTGTAATAGATGTAGAAACAAAGAAAATAATTGATAAAGCATATAAAAGAGCAGAAGAAATATTAAAAGCAAATATAGATAAACTTCATGCAGTAGCAAAAGTATTACTAGAAAAAGAAAAAATAGATGGAGACGAATTTGCTGAAATCTTTGGAGAAGAGTAAATATATGTTAAATCACCCTATTTTAAAAGTAGGGTGATTTTATTATCTGTTTTTTTTATAATTTGATCATCTTTTAGAAGCTTTAATTCACGCATCATAGCACTTCTATCTACACTTAAATAATCAGCAAGGTCTGTAAGAGAAAAAGGAAGTAAAAAAGAATTACTAAAAGTTTTTTCTGAAAGTATAGAAAAATAACTTAAAAGTTTTTCTCTAATTGTTCTTTTTGATAATAATTCAATTCGTAAATTCAAATCAGAAATTTTACTTAAAATTAAATTAGGTAAATTTTCAGTAAGTTCTTGATGAAACTTACAATTATTTTTGCACTTTTTACCAAAAATATCATAACTAAAAAATAAAACTTTGCTTTTCTCACGAGCTATACAGAAAAGCTCATTATTTGTATTTATTTGATAAAATATTTCACCAAAAACAGCATTTTGAGTAAAATGTTCAACTATATCTTTATTACCTTTAAAATCATATCTAATTAAATCAACACTTCCACTAGCCAAAAGACATACCTGTCTACGATTAACCAAATAAGTTGTTACAATCTCTCCCTTTTCAAATTCTCTACTTTGTACTTGTGAGCAAGATTTACTAAGATTTTCTATAAAATTTGAAATACTAAATGAATCTATCATAATAAATTCCTTTCATAACATAAATTTATAAAAATATTATATATCATAAAAGTTGCAAATGCAACATAACTACATAAAATTTTTCATTTACATTATTTTGAAATGTCGAAAAATACCTAAAAATAAACTAAAAAATTTTTACCCAAAAACCATTAACATAAAAAAACATAAAGATTTATTTGTAACATATTTGTAATATTTAAAATTTATATTGTAATTTCAAAGCTTTTAAAAAACAAAAACTATTGTCTTTTAAAAAAATATATCATTTGTTGCAATTACAACAGAAAAATATTAAAACTGTTATATAATTAAAGCAATAAAAAAATAGGGGGTTACAAAATGAAGGTTATAAAAAGAGATGGAAGAGCAGTTGATTATGATAGACAAAAAATAAAAATAGCAATAGAAAAAGCAAATCAAGAGGTTTCAAGAAAAGAAAAAGCTGGTAAAGAGGAAATAAATAGTATTATTGAATACATAGAAGAATTAGGCAAAAAAAGAATGCTAGTTGAAGACATTCAAGATATAATAGAAGAAAAATTAATGGAAATGGAAAAATTTGAACTAGCAAAAAAATACATAGTATATAGATATACAAGAGCACTTGTAAGAAAACAAAATACAACAGATGAATCAATATTAGGATTAATTAGAAAAACAAATAAAGAACTAATGGAAGAAAATTCTAATAAAAATGCAATAATTGCATCAACTCAAAGAGACTTAATAGCTGGAGAAGTATCTAAAGACCTAACAAAAAGAATATTATTACCAGAAAAAATTACTAAAGCACATGAAGAAGGAGTACTACATTTCCATGATGCAGATTACTTTTTACAACCTATATTTAACTGCTGTTTAATAAATATTGGAGATATGCTAGATAATGGAACTGTAATGAATGGAAAATTAATAGAATCTCCAAAAAGTTTCCAAGTTGCATGTACAGTTACAACACAAATTATAGCAGCAGTAGCAAGTAGCCAATATGGTGGTCAATCTGTAAATTTAAAACATTTAGGAAAATATGTTAGAAAAAGCTATAACAAATTTAAAAAAGACCTTGAAGAAAAATATAAAGGAACTCTATCAGATGATGTTATTGAAGATATAGTACAACAAAGACTAAAAACAGAAGTTGCAGCAGGTGTACAAACAATGCAATATCAAATAAACACATTAATGACAACTAATGGTCAATCTCCTTTTGTTACATTATTCTTACATTTAGAAAAAGATGATGAATACATTGAAGAAAATGCAATGATAATTGAAGAAGTTTTAAGACAAAGATATCAAGGTATAAAAAATGAA
The DNA here is from genome assembly GCA_947584125.1 of uncultured Clostridia bacterium. Taxonomy (GTDB): domain Bacteria; phylum Bacillota; class Clostridia; order TANB77; family CAG-508; genus CANRMR01. The sequence goes on along the minus strand of CANPWI010000004.1, from coordinate 7,640 downwards.
AAAGGTGTATATGTAACACCAGCATTTCCAAAATTAATTTATGTATTAGATGAGCATAACTGCTTAAAAGGTGGAAAATATGATTATTTAACAGAACTTGCTGTTAAATGCTCTGCAAAAAGAATGTATCCAGATTATATATCAGCTAAAAAAATGAGAGAAAATTATGAAGGAAATGTTTTCAGCCCAATGGGATGTAGAAGCTTCTTATCACCTTGGAAAGATAAAGACGGAAAATATAAATTTGAAGGAAGATTTAATCAAGGTGTTGTAAGTATCAATTTACCACAAATAGGAATAATAGCAGACAAAGATGAAGATAAATTCTGGAAATTACTTGATGAAAGACTAGAATTATGTAAGGAAGCATTAATGTGTAGACATTATGCATTATTAGGAACAACATCAGATGTTAGCCCAATTCATTGGAGATATGGAGCAATAGCAAGACTAGAAGCTGGAGAAAAAATAGATCCATTATTAAAAAACGGATATTCTACAATATCACTTGGATATATTGGACTTTATGAACTTACAAAACTAATGAAAGGTGTTTCTCATACTACAGAAGAAGGACATGATTTTGCAATAAGAGTTATGAAACATTTAGAGGAAACAACTAATAAATGGAAAAAAGAAACAGGACTTGGTTTTGGATTATATGGAACACCAGCAGAAAGTTTATGTTATAGATTTGCTAGAATAGACAAAGAAAGATTTGGTAGCATAGAAGACATTACAGATAAAGGATATTATACAAACTCTTATCATGTTGATGTAAGAGAACATATAGATGCATTCTCTAAATTAAAATTTGAAAGCGAATTCCAAAAATTATCATCAGGAGGAGCTATATCTTATGTAGAAATACCAAATATGTCTAAAAACTTAAAAGCTCTTAGAGAACTTGTAAAATTTATATACGATAATATTCAATACGCAGAATTTAATACAAAATCAGATTATTGCCATGTATGTGGATTTGATGGAGAAATAATTATAAATGATTATAATGAGTGGGAATGTCCAAACTGTGGAAATAAAGACCATTCAAAAATGAATGTAACTCGTAGAACTTGTGGATATTTAGGAGAAAATTTCTGGAATGCAGGAAAAACAAAAGAAATAAAAGCAAGAGTAACACATTTATAAAACTAATATTTAATTAAAAAAGAAGGGAGAAACTTGTATGAATTACGCAGATATAAAAGAAATTGATATAGCAAATGGACCAGGAGTTAGAGTATCTGTTTTTGTTAGTGGATGTAATCATCACTGCAAAGGTTGTTTTAATGAATGTGCTTGGGATTTCAACTATGGACAAAAATTTACAGAAGAAACTATGGATACAATAATTAAAGACTTAGATAAAGACTATATATCAGGATTAACTTTACTTGGGGGAGAGCCTCTTGAATATGAAAATCAAAAAGGATTATTGCCTCTTGTAAAAAAAGTAAAAGAAAAATATCCAGAAAAAAATATCTGGTGCTATACAGGTTTTGACTTTGAAAAAGATGTTATGGGAAAAATGAAAAATACATGGAAGGAAACAAATGAATTACTTTCATATATAGATGTTGTTGTTGACGGAAAATTTGAAGAAGACAAAAAAGACCTAAAATTAAAATTTAGAGGTTCAAGTAATCAAAGAATAATAGATGTACCAGAAACAATAAAAGAGGATAGAATAATAAAATATGATATTTAATAAATAGAGACAAGATACTTGTCTCTGTTTAGTGATAAAAAATTATACTTGACAAGTATATATCCAATAGAGTATAATATTAACATATTAAATCCCACAAACTGTGTAGAAACTGGAAGGAGGGGAACTAAAAGTGTCAGAAGTTAAAGTTAATAATGGAAATATAGAAGATGCTCTTAAAAGATTTAAAAGACAATGTGCAAGAAATGGAGTTATGCAAGAAGTTAGAAAAAGAGAGCATTATGAAAAGCCAAGTGTAAAAAGAAAGAAAAAATCAGAGGCAGCTAGAAAAAGAAAATTTTAAATAAAAAATAAAAAGGGGCGAAGATAAGTAAAAATAAGTACTTATCTTCGCCTTCAAAAGTATAAAATTAAAAAAATGTTATATAATATAAAATGTAATTAAATATCTACATATAGAAAGGAGATTGTATGAATTATAAAAAACAAGAAATAAAAAAAGGTATAAACCTTCATACTATAAAAACAGATAAATTTAAAACAAACTTATTAGCTGTTTTTTTAACAATGCCACTTACAAGAGAAACAGTAACAATACAAAGCTTAATACCAGCTGTTTTAACTAGAGGAAGTAAAAACATGAAAACTGCAGATGAAATAAGTAAAAGCTTAGAAGAAATGTATGGGGCAGATTTTGATTGTGGTATAGATAAAATGGGAGATAATCAAGTATTAAAATTTTATTTAGAGGTATTAGATAATAATTACTTGCCAGAAAACAAAGATTTACTTAACGAAGCCATAGATAAATTATTTGATATTATTTTTAATCCATTAGTAGATAATGACGAATTCAAAGAAGAATATGTAAATAGTGAAAAAGAAAAACTAAGACAAATAATAGAAGGAAAAATAGATAATAAAGCAAGCTATGCATATATTAGATGTCTTGAAGAAATGTACAAAGACAAGCCTTATGGATTATATAAATACGGATATGTAGAAGATTTAGACGATATAGATAGTAAAAAATTATATAAAGCGTATAAAGATGTAATTAATAACTGTAAAATGGATATTTTTATATCTGGGCAAATTCCAGAAGATATTAATAAAAGTATAGAACAAAAACTACAAAACATTAATGAAAGAGAAGCAAAATATATAGTTAATGAAAAAGAAGAAAATAAAAAACAAGATGAAAAAATAATAAAGGAAGAAATGGATGTTGCACAAGGAAAACTAGTTATGGGATTAAATGTAGATGTAAATACAAAAGAAGCAAGATATGTTGCACTTGTGTACAATGCAATATTTGGAGGAATACCAACATCTAAATTATTCCAAAATGTTAGAGAAAAAGCTAGTCTTGCATATACTGCAAGTTCAAGCTATTTAAGACAAAAAAATAATATATTTGTAAAGTGTGGTATAGAAATAGAAAACTATGAAAAAGCAGTAAAAATTATTAAAGAACAGTTAGAAGACATGAAAAAGGGAAACTTTACAGATGAAGATATAGAAAGTGCAAAAAATAATATAATTGCTGTTGTAAAATGTATTCCAGATGAACAAGATACAAGCATAACTTATTATTTTGGACAAGAGTTATCAAAATTCAAAATGGAATTTGATGAATATAGTGAAAATATACAAAAAGTAACAAAACAGCAAATTGTAGATTTAGCACAAAATGTATATATAGATACAATTTATTTTTTGAAAGGAGTTACTAATGGAGATAATTGAAAATTCTAAAGTTAAAGAAAAAGTTTATGTAGAAAAAGTAGAAAATGGATTAACAATAATGGTAATTCCAAAGAAAAATATACAAAAAAAATATGTAATATTTGGAACACACTTTGGGTCATTAGATAATGAATTTGTAATGCCAAATAATAATGAAAAAATAAAAATACCAGATGGAGTAGCACATTTTTTAGAGCACAAAATGTTTGAACAAGAAAATGGTACAAATAGTTTAGATACATTGTCAAGTCTTGGAGTAGATGCAAATGCATATACAACAAATGACCATACAGCTTATTTATTTGAAGCAACAGATAATTTCTACGAAGCATTAGATGAACTTATGGATTATGTACAACATCCATATTTTACAGATGAAAATGTAGAAAAAGAAAAAGGAATTATAGCTCAAGAAATAAGAATGTATGATGACCAACCAAGTTGGCAAGTGTATATGAATGCAATGCAATGTATGTATAATAATAGTGCTATAAAAATAGATATAGCAGGAACTGTAGAATCAATAAATAAAATAAATAAAGAAGTATTATATAATTGTTATAATACATTTTACCATCCATCAAATATGGTAATGGTACTTTGTGGAGATTTTGTTCCAGAAGAAATTATAAAAGAAGTAAAAAACAGACTTATTAATAAAGAATTACAGGGAGAAATAAAAAGAATATATCCAGAAGAGCCAAATGAAATAAAGCAAAAAGAAATAACAGTAAATATGGAGGTAAGCAACCCTTTATATGTAATTGGGTTTAAAGATATTCCAAAATGTAAAAATATAGTAAAAAAACATATAGCAATTAAAATTTTATTAGATATTATAATTGGTGAAAGTTCAAAATTATTTAAAGATTTATATGAAAAAGGAGATATATTAAATGCACCAGATTTAGATTATGAATTTTCAGACGAATATGCACATATACTTATATCTGGCCAAGCAAGAGAACCTAAAATTATATATAATAAAATAAAAGAAGAAATAGAAAATATAAAAAATGAAGGAATTAATAAAGAAGACTTTGAAAGAATTAAGAAAAAAATATACGGTAATTATATAACAGAATATAATAGCATTTCTAATATAGCTAGAAACTTTTTAGCAGATTATTTAAAAGGAATAAATGAATTTGATTATATAGAAGAGTATCCACAAGTTACATTAGAATATACAACACAAATTTTAAAAGAGGTATTTAATGAAGAAAAAATGGTGTTATCTGTTGTAAAAGGAAAGTAATAAATGTCAATTTATGTTTTGTAGATTTTTGTCTTATTTTTATTTAAAAAATCTAAAAAAATAAAAATAATAATTACAAAATCTAAAAATGAAATAAAATGACATATAAAAAATATGAAAAACAATAAATTTATATTGACTATATTGTAAAATTATGGTATTTTATAAGTGAACAAAAGAAACTCTTATAAAGAAGGAGTGATTATATGTTAAATTATGAAATATCTAAGAAAAGGGAAGAGCTAAACAAAAGCATAGAGCAGGGGCAAGATTATAGTATAACATATAAAATAAGTGTAGAATTAGATGAACTAATAGCAAAATATTACAAACAAGTAAATGAAGAAGAAAATAAAGGAACCAAAATATGTACTAAAACAGAAATATTTGCCAAAATTTAAGACAAAAGAGATAACTTATGCTAAAAAAGTTATCTCTTTTTTTAAAAAAATATTGTTAAAATATCATTAATGTGATATATTTTATGTGATAAAGTAAAAAAATAAAAAATAAAAAATGAAAGCAGGGATCTAAGTTATGGATAATCAAGAAGTTACTAATCAAAAGCAAAAAACAATTTTAATAGTAGATGATGAAAAACCAATAGTAGATATATTAGTCTACAATTTACAAAAAGAAGGATATAAAACATTAGAAGCAAATGATGGAATTACTGCTGTAGATATAGCTTTAGAGAAAAAACCTGACTTAATATTATTAGATATAATGCTTCCAGGAATGGATGGATTATCAGTATGTAAAAAAATAAGAAATACATTAAATGTACCAATATTAATGTTAACTGCAAAAGACGAAGAAATAGATAAAATTCTAGGATTAGAATTAGGAGCAGACGATTATGTTACAAAACCTTTTAGTGTTAGAGAATTAATGGCAAGAATAAAAGCTAACCTAAGAAAAGTAGAAGCAAATAATTCAGAAACATCCAAAAAAGAAGAAAAAGAATTACATCAAATTATAATAGGTGATTTAAAAATAGATTTAGACAAATTTGAAGTTAAATTAAAAGGCGAAGTTGTTGATTTAACATTAAGAGAATTTGAGGTATTAAAATATTTAGCAAGCCAACCAGGACAAGTAGTAACAAGAGAAGTACTACTAGAAAAAGTATGGGGATATGAATATTATGGTGATATCAGAACAGTAGATGTTACTGTAAGAAGAATTAGAGAAAAAATAGAAAAGGATACATCAGTTCCTAAATATTTAATAACCAAAAGAGGAGTAGGTTATTACATAGCAAATCAATAAGGGGAGGCAATAAAATGCCACCCAATTTTTTATACAATAGGAAAGTTATACTTTCTTATATGTTTTAGAAGGGAATAAAAATGATTAGAAATATTAGAATAAAATTATTAATAATTATATTAGTTGTAAGTATATTATCATTTCTAGGTATTAATATAGTATATAATATGGAATTAAATGATGTAAACTCTCAAATAATAAACAACCAATATAACACACAGCAAATAAATGAAAGCTTTAATTTAGCAAAGGAAAATATAAATAAAATAACTATATATGCAAGTATTATTGCAATTATAGTATCAATAATTGCAAGTATTTTTTTAGCAAAACTAATCTTTAAATCTGTAACAAAAGAAATGAACAAAGTAAAAAGATTAGACAAAGGCGAAGACATAGATATAAAAACATTATTATTGCACATGACAGATGGAATTATGGCATTTAATATGGAAGGAAAAATTTTATTAACAAATCCAGCTGCAACAAGACTTTTAAGAATAATACCTGAAGATGATACATTTGAAAAAGTATTTAAAAAACTAAATGTAGATGTAAATATGGAAAAAATAATATACTTAGAAGACTGGACATCATCAGAAGAAACAGTTAGAATAGGAGATAGTTATGTAAAAATGTTCTTTGCAGCCTTAAGAGATGAAAAATCAAGACCATCAGGAATAATGGTTCTAATACAAGATATTACAGAACATGTTAAACTTGATAATATGAGAAAAGAATTTGTTGCAGATGTATCTCACGAATTAAAAACACCAATAACCTCAATTATGGGATATGCGGATACACTTTTGGAATCTGAATATGAAAAAGAAATGCAAGAAAAATTTTTAAAAGTAATTGCAACAGAAGCAAGAAGAATGGCAAAATTAGTTACAGATTTACTAACATTATCAAGATTTGATAATAATGAAAATCAAGTTTCAAAAACAGAATTTGATTTAGGTGAAGTAGTAAAAAAATGCCAAGAAAAAGTACAATTAGAAATAAACAAAAAGAAGCAAGATGTAGAATGTTTTGTAACAGCAAATGTACCACCAGTTTATGCAAATCAAGATGGAATTGAAAGAGTTGTATTAAATATATTAACAAACAGTATTAAATACACTCCAGAAGGTGGAAACATAAAAATTTATGTAGGATTTGTTTACAATGATGCATATATAAAAATAATTGATAATGGAATAGGGATACCTGAAAAAGATTTAAACAGAATTTTTGAAAGATTTTACAGAGTTGATAAAGCAAGAACAAGAGAAATGGGTGGAACAGGATTAGGATTATCTATTGCAAAAGAAATATTAGACAAAAATAATGGAAGCATAGATATAAAAAGTGAAAAAGGAAAAGGAACAGAAGTTGTAATAAAAATACCTACAAAAGAGTAGAATTACTTGATATTATACTCAATTTAATGTATAATAATTCTAATGTAAGAAAGAAGAGGGATAAAATGGAAAAGGAATCAGTTAAAGAAATATTAGAATGGGTATATTGCGTAATAATAGCAATTATTCTTGCATTAATTGTAAGATATTTTTTAGGAACACCTACAGTAGTTAAACAAGTTTCTATGAATCCAACACTCTTTGAAGGACAAAGATTAATATTAAATAGATTACCAAGAACAATGAAAAAAACTCCAGAAAGAGGAGATATTATTACATTTGA
>CANPWI010000003.1 GCA_947584125.1 uncultured Clostridia bacterium | reverse complement strand
AAAAGGAGTAATAAATATGAAAAATGGAAGAAAAATAGTATTTGGAATTATTATTATTATTTGTATTATAGCTGTAAATATTGCAGTATATCTTCAATTTTTTAAGAACACAGAAAACAAAACAGAAGATATTCAAATGCCTGTAATAGAAGAAGCAAAAATAATAAAAGATTTTAATCAATTATTTAATAATAAAGTTGATTATCAAGGAATTTCTTTAAGTGGATTAAAAGATCCTACAAAAGATATTGTATATTCAAATTACACAAATACAGATAAAAAAGAAGATAGTTATGAACTAAATGTTAACATTCCAGTTATAAATGTAAATTCAGAAATTGTAGAAAATATTAATAAACAAATAGAAAGTATATTTAAAACAAAAGCAACTAGTATTTTAGTAAATGTAGGAGAAAAGACTATATATAGTGTAGAATATACAGCATATTTAAATTCTAATATATTATCATTAGTAATAAAATCAAACCTAAAAGAAGGAACAAATCCACAAAGAGTAATAGTAAAAACATACAATTATAATTTATCAACAAATGAAGAAATAACACTTGCAGAACTATTAGAAATAAAAAATTTATCTAGTAAAGCTGTATCAGATGAAATACAAGTAAAGGTAAATGAATCAAATGAACAAGCAAAAAGATTAAAAGAATTAGGATATAATGTTTATATAAGAGATTTAACAAATGATATGTATAAAATAGAGAGAACAAATAACTTCTTCTTAGGAGTAAATGGAGCATTATATATCGTATATCCTTATGGAAATTCAAATAACACATCAGAAATGGATGTAATTTTAATAGAATAAAATATGTAATAAATTTTTAATATATAAAAAGGACTATTGGTGTAACCAATAGTCCGATTTTTAAAAATAAAAGGGGATGTTTTAATATAGAAAAAAACAATATATGTTTTTTGTTTTTTTCGTATTAATACAAGTAAACTCATTTACTTGATATTAATAATATAACATTTATTTATGTCCAAATTGTGAATAAGTAGTGAAATATTTATATTAATTAAAAATAATTATGGTTGTTCTTCAAGTGTTAATTCTATATTTTTTTCTTGACCATCTCTATATAGAGTTATAGTAATTTTATCTCCTATATTATAAGTATTTTTTAAATTATTTAATTCATCCATTTTTGTAATTTTAGTTCCATTAATTGCAGTAATAACATCACCAGCTTTTATTTCAGCTTTTTGTGCAGCAGTAAAATTCTCAACAGATTGAACATATACACCAACAACTAAATTATATTTTTTAGCAGTTTCCTCATCTATATTTAATCCTGTAATTCCAATATAAGGTCTTTTTACCTTATTATATTGTATAAGTTGATTATAAACGTCTTTAGTTGAATTAATAGGTATAGAAAATCCCATTCCTTCAATACTGCTTCCTGCAAGTTTTAAAGTATTAATACCAATAACCTCACCATTAGCATTTACTAAAGCACCACCACTATTACCAGAATTTATAGCAGTATCTGTTTGTATTAAATTATATTGTGTTCCATCAGTATCTGTTATTTTTCTATTTAAAGCACTTATAACCCCACAAGTTATACTACTTTGTAATCCTAAAGGATTTCCTATTGCCATTGCAAATTCACCAACTTGTATACTATCAGAATCACCTAAAGTTGCAGCAGTTAATCCAGTTTTATCTATTTTTATAACAGCTAAATCTGTTAATGAATCAGTTCCAACAATAGTTGCATCATATAATGTTTCATCATTATATAAATTTACAGAAACCTTTGTTGCTTCGCTTAAAGAATAAAAAGATGAACTACTAGAAGGATTAACAACATGGTTATTTGTTAAAATATAACCATCTTCACTAATAATAACTCCTGAACCTGAAGCACTACCAGTAGATGTTAAAGATAATCCATAAGGTGAATTAATAGAATATTCTATTTTAATACCAACAATAGAAGGCAAAACTTTTTGAGCTACTGAAATTGATGTATCTGAATATTCTGATAATGATACAGCTTGTGTAGTAGCTTGACTATTAGAATTAGTTTGAATAGTTTTTACAGTATCATCTTGTAATATTTTATTTTTTATAGATGGTACTCCAAAGCATGTACCAAGTACAAGGGTAGTTCCTAATATACCACTAAAAAAAGGTAAGACAAAACTTTTTCCAAAACCTGTCTTATTTTTTTCTTTTTTAATTTCTACAGTTTTATATGTAGAAAAATTATCATTATTATTTTCTTCCATTAAAAAGACCTCCATTAAAAAATAATTTAATTATATAATACAACATTTTTGTGAATTATGTGTGAAAAATTAAGAAAAAAATAAAATTTATTAGTTTTTAGTTGAAAATATATAATTATATAATATATAATAATATAGAATTATTGAAATAATATTGAAAAAGGAATGATTAAAAAAATGAAAATAAAAAAAGAAAATGGAATAACAATAATGACTTTAATTATAACGATAATTGTATTACTTATTTTAGCTGGAGTAGGAATAACAGCAGGAACAAACATAATGAAGGATATGGAACTAAAAAATGTAAAAACAAATCTTTTATTAATACAAGCAAAAGTAAAAACAATATATGAAAAACATAACTTTGATGATATAAATAATCCATTAGTAGGAACTAAAATATTAGAAATAGATTCAAAATACGAAGCACAAACAACAAAAGAAAATGGAGAACAATATGAATTTTATGAATTATCTGAAGATGATATAAAAAATACAATGCAATTAGATGACATTGAATATGATGAAGGATATATTGTAAATTATGAAAATGGAGATGTTATATATAAAAAAGGTGTAGAAGATAAAGAAGGGAATATTTATTATGCATTATCTCAAATGAAACCAGAACAGGAGCAGTAAAATGAAGGAAAAAGAACTAGAAAGATTAACAATCCTAAAAGAAATAGAAAAAAAGTATTATGAAAAAGGAACAAAATATATTTGTGGAATAGATGAAGCGGGAAGAGGACCATTAGCTGGACCTGTTGTTGTAGCAAGTGTTATTATGCCAGAAGATTCAATGATAGAAGGAGTAAATGATTCTAAAAAAGTATCAGAAAAGAAAAGAGAGAAATTATACGAACAAATTATAGAAGAAGCAATAAGTTATGGAGTAGGAATAATAGACCAAAATGAAATTGATGATATAAATATTTTAAATGCAACAAAAAAAGGATTAACAACATCACTAAAAGAACTAAGTGTAAAACCAGACATAATATTAGTAGATGCACTAAAAGGAATAGATACATTAGGAATTCCATATCAATCTATAATTAAAGGTGATGCAAAAAGCTATTCTATAGCAGCAGCTTCAATTATCGCTAAAGTTACAAGGGATAGAATAATGAGACAATGGGCAGAAATTTATCCACAATATGAATTTGAAAAACACAAAGGCTACGGAACAGCAAAACATATTTCATTAATTAAAGAATATGGAATATGTCCATTACATAGGAAAAGTTTTTTAAAAAATATTATATAAAAAAAAGAGTTAATATATTTTAAGGAATATATTAACTCTTTTTGCATATACTACTAATAGAATTTATGAGGTGAATATTATGGTATATGAAGAATATATAAAAGAATATATAATAAAGGAAAAAACAGAAGAAGAACATGACATGGCATTAATGTCAAGTATTATAGAAACAAAAAAGGAATTAGAAAACGCTAACAAAAATTATGAATATGCGGAAGGAGAACTTATAGACTACTACTTATATCAAATAAAAGCAAGTCAAGCAAAATTAAATTATTTATTAAAAAAAGCAAAAAATAAAGGGATAATTTTAGACAGAATAAAAGAGGTTAAGCTTAGAAAAGAACAAGAAAGTAAAGTAGTGTAATAAAAATTTATTTTAGTCATAACAACCAAAATTTAATCATAGTAATATAAAAAAGGACAGGTGATTAAATTTTGGATAATAATGTATTAACATTTTTAGCATGTATTTGTTTTTTATTTATTTTTGGAAAAATATTTATATTACCTTTAAAAAGCATATTAAAATTAGTTTTAAATTCCATTTTAGGAGGTTTATTAATATATGTTATTAATTTAATAGGAGGCGCATTTAATTTTCATATAGGATTAAATTATATAACATCTATTTTTGTAGGAATATTAGGAGTACCAGGTGCGATACTCCTAATAATAATAAAAATATTAATATGAAAAAAATTACTCAACTGTTACGGATTTAGCAAGATTTCTTGGTTTATCCACATCTAAATTTTTCTCTTTTGCAATATAATATGCAAATAATTGTAAAGGTATAATAGATAAAATAGGAGAAAGGAACTTATTTGTTTTTGGTATATTTATAACATAATTATAATTAGAATTTACTAATTCTTGATTTGTAATAACAAATGTGCTTGCTCCTCTTGCAATAACTTCCTCAATATTACTAATAGATTTTTCTAAAAGTTCTAAATCCGTTAGAATAGAAACAACCGTTACACCATTTTCAATTAAAGCTATTGGCCCATGCTTTAACTCACCAGATGCGTAAGCTTCTGAATGTATATAAGATATTTCCTTTAATTTTAAAGAAGCCTCAAGTGCAACTGTATAATCAATACCTCTACCCAAAAAGAAAATATCTTTTTTACTCGCAACAGTTTTTGCAATATTTTTAATATTGTCTGGATTTTTTAATACATATTCTATTTTATTTGGTAATAAAAGAATTTCATTTTTTAAACTATTTAAAAAATTTTTATCAGCAAAATCTAAAGTTTCAGCAAAATAAATTGCTAAAATATTTAACAATACAATTTGAGATGTATAAGCCTTTGTTGAAGCAACAGCAATTTCAGGACCAGCATGAGTGTATAAACTAAAATCTGCTTCTCTTGTAATAGAGCTTCCTATTACATTTGTAATTGCAATAGTTTTAGCACCATTTGTTTTTGCAAGTTTAAGAGCTGCAATAGTATCAGCAGTTTCTCCAGATTGACTAACATATATAGCTAAAGTTTTATTATCTATTATTGGATTTCTATATCTAAATTCAGATGCAATTTCAACAGTAACAGGTATATGTAATAATTTTTCAAAAGTATTTTTACAACTTAAACCTGCATGCATAGCTGTACCACAAGCAACAATATAAATTTGATTAATATTTTTCAAATCTTCTAATTTAAAATCAAAATCATTAAAACTAATTAAAGAATCTGGTGATAAATGTGAACCAATAGTTTCTCTTACGGAATTAGGTTGCTCAAAAATTTCCTTTAGCATAAAATCTTCATAACCATTTTTTTGACTAGAGGTTATATCATAATCAAAATGTTTTAATTTTTTTTCTATTTTATTTAAATTAATATCATAAAAATTAATTTCAGAATTACTAATCATTGCAAATTCATCATTATCTAACAAATAAAAATTATTTGAATAACTTAAAATAGCAGGTATATCTGATGAAACATATTTATCATCTTCATTTACACCTATAACTAAAGGACTATCATGTCTTACAACAATAATATTATCCTTATCATTTTTACAAAGAACCTCTATTGCATAACTGCCCTTTAAGCATTTACAAGCTTCATTTACAGATTTTAAAAAATTATTATTTTTTGTATAATAATAATGAATAAGATTAGGAATAACTTCTGTATCTGTTTGAGAAAGAAAATAATAATTATTTTGTTCTAAAAAACTTTTTAACTCTTTGTAATTTTCAATAATTCCATTATGCACAACAGAAAAAGTTTTGCTATTATCTAAATGTGGGTGAGAGTTTTCATCAGAAGGTTTACCATGAGTTGCCCATCTTGTATGGGCAATTCCAATGGTACCTTCTAAAGAATCTATATCTTTATCATATAAATTTTTAACTCTACCTTTTGTTTTTATATTAGAAATACAAGTAGACTCAAGCGTAGAAATTCCAGCAGAATCATATCCTCTGTACTCTAAATTTAATAAACCATTAATTAGTATTGGAGTAGCATTTTTTTTACCTACATATCCAATAATACCACACATATATAAAACCCTCCCTTTTTATTATAGTATATTATTCAAAAAAACAAAAAGTACATAAAATAATTAATTAAATCCATTCGCCATATTTTCTAACATAAAATTTTTTAACAATACTTGCAACAATACTGTAAATTACAGGGATAATAAGTATAAATCCTATAAAATGTAATGGAAGAGGTACAAGTCCAATAAATTTACCTATAATTGTGTAAGGTACAATTAATGCTACAATACTTAATAAAATAGAAGATGCATAAACTATTTTAGAAGCATTACTTTGTACAAATGGTAATTTTGCAGTTCTAATTATGTGTAATCCTACAAGATTTGAAACAACACCATAAGAGAACCAAATTGTTTGGAAAGTAGCACTATCTCCAGCTCTTAAACCATATCCAAACCATAATGTAGCAAAAATAATTAAATCAAATATAGAACTAGTTGGTCCCATAACAAACATAAAATTCTTTATACTATTCAAATTCCAAGGTTTAGGTTTATTTAAATATTCCTTATCTACATTATCAAAAGGTATAGTTAATTGACCTATATCATAAAGTAAACTTTGAACAAGTAATTGGATAGGAGTTATAGGTAAAAATGGTAAGAAGATACTTGCAATTAATACTGATAAAACCTCTCCAAAGTTAAAACTTACAGCAAGTTTAATATATTTTAACAAATTACAAAATGTTTTTCTTCCTTCAAAAACACCATCAAGAAGAACATTCAAATCCTTTTCAAGTAAAATAATATCAGCAGTTTCTTTTGCAATATCAACAGCAGTATCAACAGAAATACCAACATCACTATTTAAAAGAGAAGGACTATCATTAATACCATCACCCATATATCCTACAACATTTCCAGATTCTTTTAATAAACGAACAATTCTGGCTTTTTGAATAGGAGATAATTTAGCAAAAATATTAACTCTTTTTAATAACCTTAAAAGTGCAATATCTGAAAGTTTATCAATTTTACTACCAACAACAATATTTGAAGAATGTATATTTACCTTATCACATACTGTTTTAGTAACCTCTGGATTATCCCCAGTAAGAACAATAACTCTAATTCCAGCTTTATTAAGTTTTTCTATAGAAGCCTTAGCACTTTCTTTTGGTGGATCTAAAAATCCTATAAATCCCATTAAAACCATTTTACTTTCATCTTTAACACTAAAATTTTCTATATCATTTATATCATTTTTCTGACAAACAGCAACAACCCTTAAACCTTCTTTATTTAAGTTTTTGCTTATCGTTAATATTTGTTCTTTTATATCTTTAGTCAAAGGAGAAACCTCACCTTGATAATCAACCATAGTACAAATATCTAATATTTCCTCAGTAGCACCTTTTGTTATTAATTGCTTTTTAGTTCCATCAGTTACTACAACTGAAAGTCTTCTTCTTGAAAAATCAAAAGGTATTTCATCAACTTTTTTATACTTTTCTTGAATACTAAATACATCTTGTTTTTCAGCTCTAGCAATAATTGCTTCATCAATATTTCCCTTTAATCCAGTTTGAAAATACGCATTTAAAAATGCATGCTTTAATACTCTAAAATCTTCTTCACCTTTTATATTTAAATACTTTTCTAAAACAATTCTATCTTCTGTTAAAGTACCAGTTTTATCAGTACACAAAATATTCATAGCTCCAAAACTTTGAATAGAATCTAATTGTTTTACGATAGTTTTCTTTTTAGACATTCTAACAGCACCTTTAGCAAGTGTTGAAGAAAGAATAACAGGTAAAAGTAAAGGAGTTATACCAATAGCTATTGCAACTGCAAATGTAAATGCAGTTAGTGTATTATGTTTATAACAATTTACCAAAAATGTTATAGGTATCATAACTAACATAAATTTAATTAATAATTTACTAACATTTTCAATACCTTTTTGAAAACTTGTCTTAGGTTTACCTGATGTAATTGTACGAGAAATTTTTCCAAAATAAGAATCCTTAGCAAGCTTTATAACAACACCCTTTGCACTACCACTAATTACATTTGTACCCATAAAAGCAATAGTGTCTAAATCTGTAATATTTTCAATATCATCTTTATTAGAGTGTTCAGAAACACTTAATTTCTTAACAGCATCAGATTCACCAGTAAGAGAAGATTGACCTACATATAAATCTTTAGACTCTATTATTCTTAAATCAGCAGGTATCATATCACCAGCAGAAAGAATAACAGTATCACCTAAAGTAATATTTTTAACAGATAATTTTATTTTATTATTATCTCTTAAAACAGTTGTAGATGTTTCTACTAAACTACGCAATTTTTCAGCAGCCTTATTTGATTTAAACTCTTCTGAAAATTCAAGTATGGTACTTGCAAGAACAAGAACTAATATAACAATTATATTAGCATAACTTGGAGTTTCAGCTAAAAGTACATCCGTATAAAAAAGTATAAGAGAAATACCTAATAAAATACTATTAAATGTACTAAATAAACTCTTAAAAAAATAGTTATACCATTTTTTTTCTTTACCTTTGGATAATTCATTTAATCCATAAGTAGAAACTCTTTTTTCTGCCTCTTTTATAGTAAGACCTGTAGAATTAATGTTGTATTTTTTAATAAAATCGTTAGTAGGTAAAATGCAGTCTTCACCATAAAGTAAGGTAGTATCAATAGTTTCCTTTTTTAATTCTCCCATTTTAATTCCCTCTTTTCTATAAAATATATTCTAATTATACCACTAAAAAATAAAAGTGATACAAATTATTGAAAAAAAAATAATCATGAGATATAATACAAGTTAATATAATATAAATATATTGTATTTTAATAATGTACTTTCAAAGAAATAAGTTTAAAAATGTTAATCCATTTTTAAACTAAATAAAGGAAGGATTAGTATGATAAAATTTACAAAAATGCATGGACTAGGTAATGATTATGTGTATATTGACTGCACAAAAGGTAATATACCAGAAGATATAAGTAGTCTTGCACAAAAAATGAGTGACAGACATTTCGGTGTTGGGTCAGATGGAATTATTTTAATTTGCAATAGTGAAAATGCAGATTTTAAAATGAGAATGTTTAATTTTGATGGAAGCGAAGCGGAAATGTGCGGAAATGGAATTAGATGTGTAGGAAAATTTGTTTTTGATAAAGGATTAACAAATTCTACAACAGTTTCAATAGAAACACTAGCTGGAATTAAAATATTAAAATTAAATGTAAAAGATGGAAAGGTAGAAACTGTTAGAGTAGATATGGGAGAACCAATACTTTCACCAGAAAAAATACCAGTAATATCGGACGAAAAAATAGTAAAAAATTTAGAACTTGAAGCAGAAGGAAAAAAATTTAAATTTACTTGCGTATCTATGGGAAATCCACATGCAATAACAATAGTTGAAAATGTTAAAGATTTTAATGTAAACAAATATGGAAAAGTGCTAGAAATAGACAGTCATTTTCCAAAAAGATGTAATATAGAATTTATAGAAATTTTAGATAAAGAAAATATAAAAATGAGAGTTTGGGAAAGAGGAGCAGGAGAAACACTTGCTTGCGGAACAGGAGCTTGTGCTACAGCAGTTGCCTGTGTATTAAATGGTTACACAAATGAAAAAGTAAAAGTAGAACTATTAGGAGGAACTTTAGAAATAGAATGGAACAAACAAGACAACCATGTATATATGACAGGACCTGCAAAAACTGTATTTGAAGGAGAATATATAATATAAGAAAGGATTGACGAATATGAGTTATATAAATGAAAATTTTTTAGATTTACAAGAAAGTTATTTATTTTCTACAATAGCAAAAAAAGTAGAAGAATTTACAAAAAAACATCCAGAAAAGAAAATAATAAAATTAGGAATTGGAGATGTAACAAGACCAATAGTACCAACAGTAGTAGAAGCAATGAAAAAAGCAGCAGATGAAATGGGAAAAAAAGAAACATTTAGAGGATATGGCCCAGAACAAGGTTATGATTTCTTAAGAGAAAAAATAGTTGAATTTGACTATAAAAAAAGAGGAATCGACATACAAAAAGATGAAATATTTGTATCAGATGGAGCAAAATGCGATACAGGAAACATTGGAGAAATATTTAGTACAAATAATACTGTTGCAATAACAGACCCAGTATATCCCGTATATTTAGATACAAATATTATGGCAGGAAGGAAAAACATAATATACATACCAGCTACATCAGAAAATAAATTTGTACCAGACTTACCAAAAGAAAAAGTTGATATGATTTATTTATGCTTCCCTAACAATCCAACAGGAACAGTATTAACAAAAGACCAATTAAAAGTATGGGTAGATTATGCAAGAAATAACAAATCCGTAATACTATTTGATTCTGCTTATGAAGCATTTATAACAGAAGAAAATGTTCCACATAGCATTTATGAAATAGAAGGAGCAAAAGAGGTAGCAATAGAATTTAGAAGCTTTTCAAAAACAGCAGGATTTACAGGTGTAAGATGTGCATATACCGTAGTTCCAAAAGAATTAAAGGGTTACACAAAAGACGGAAAAGAGGTAGAGTTAAACAAACTATGGAACAGAAGACAATGCACAAAATTTAACGGAGTGCCATACCTAACACAAAAAGCAGCAGAAGCAATGTACACAGAAAAAGGTATGGAAGAAATAAAAGAAAATATACAATATTATTTAGAAAATGCAAGAATAATTAGAGAAGGATTACAAGAAGCAGGATTTACAGTATATGGAGGAGTAAATGCACCATATATATGGTTAAAAGTTCCAAAGGGACACACATCATGGAGTTTCTTTGATGAACTTTTAGAAAATGCAGGAGTAGTTGGAACACCAGGAGTAGGATTTGGAGAACATGGAGAAGGATATTTTAGACTAACAGCATTTGGCTCAAGAGAAAATACAATAGAAGCAATACAAAGAATAATACTTGATAGTAGAAAGTAAAAAATTGGTCACATTTTAGTGACCAATTTTTTTAACAAAAAGGAACTGAAAAGTTATAAAAATAATTGACAAAAAAATACACGAATGTTAATATTATACAAAAGGAATATAATAAATTTTATTAAATTACAAAGGAGGAAAATTATGAGATTTACAAGAAAAATTGCAAGTATTTTTTTACTTGTAACAATTTTAGGTATATTTTTTAGTATAAATGTACAAGCACAATACCAATCAAGACCAGATGGAACAGTTTTAACAAATAAAACTGCAGATGAATTTTTTACTGGTATAAGAAATATGGGAGCAGATGGTGGAACAATAGGAACAAAAGATAAAAATTCAGGTTCAGATGGTGTAGATGTACACATGATTAAAAACATAGAATGGGGAGCTGCAGCACTTTTATCTGCATCTGGATATGGAAATGCACCAGCAAATAGTAGTGAAGAAACAACTACAGGAAATGAAACAGGAATATATGGAATGGCAAATGGTAAATATGAATATGTTGCAGGTATATGTACATATAATAGTAGTCAAATAAAATCAACATCAAATATATATAAGATATATGATGGTTATAGTTATTTACGTGATGTATATTCTCATGATAGTAGTAGTACATTTGCAGAAAAAAGAGGAGAGGCAACTGTTAGTACAGAGCGCTGGTCTAGAGGCTATAATGGAAATAAAATAGATACAGATTATAGATTATTTATTAGAGGATATCAAGGTAGAATATTCGGATATGGACGTAGTTCTGGTGGTACTAATAGTTCT
Source organism: uncultured Clostridia bacterium (assembly GCA_947584125.1). Classification (GTDB taxonomy): domain Bacteria; phylum Bacillota; class Clostridia; order TANB77; family CAG-508; genus CANRMR01. The sequence continues at coordinate 22,991 of CANPWI010000003.1, read as the reverse complement.
TACACCTCTCGTGCTGTTCTTGTTAATGTATATTAAAAGTTATAGTTTTTTATAAAGGGGTGAAAAAATGGAGAAAAACTATAGCAAAGTAAGAAATAAAAAAGGTATAACACTTGTAGCACTTATAATAACAATAATTGTTTTACTAATTATTGCAGCAGTTACATTAATATTTGTATTTGGAGAAGATGGTATAATAGAAAGAACAAAAAAATCTGCTTTTGTTAGTCAAATGCGAACCTATCAAGAACAAGCAGAAATATATATTGCACAAAAAGGAATGGAAAGCGTAGAAAATGAAACTGAAAATACTGAAGAACCACAAGCAATAAGCGAAAACGGAGAAGAAGCAGAAGGAGAAACAGAAGAAGGCGAAGAAGAACAAACACAAGCTTTAGTTATAATAAATGTACGGCTTAGCTGGTCAACCAGGAATTGAAACAGTTATACCAGATATTAAAGAAGATTATAAAAACGAGGTAATAATACAATCTAATACTTTATATTATAAATATGTTAATACAGAAGATAGTGAAAAAAGAGTAAAATGGTGTAAAGAAACAGGAATTCCAGTATGGGGATATTCAGAAGGAGAAATTGAAGATGAGGATGAAGGAAATTACGATAAAATAGATACAAATGTAGATGAAATAACACCAGAGGAAAGTACATATAAAAAAGTAGGAAATATTTATCTAAATACACCAGATTTAAGTAATTTAAATCCAAAATCAACATATTACATTACTTATGATAAAGATGGTAAAAACCCTAAAATATATGGAAGAATTGATAGAGTTGAAGCACCAGATGATTGGTATAACTATGAAACCAAAATGTATGCAAATATTGTTACAGTAACAAATAACCAAGTTGCATATTGGGTATGGATACCAAGATATAAATATGTATTAAATAATGATACTCAAAGTGTTGATGCAAAGTTTATAAGTAAAGATGATAAATACATAAATTCAGATGGAAGCGAAGAAACACTTGATTCTAGCTTTATTTTACCAGAAGCTTTTACTTTTAACAGTAAACAACTTAATGGATACTGGATGAGTAAATACGAAATATCTGAATTTGGAGGTCAAGAATTATTAGTAAATACAGATATTAGTAAATTAACAGTATCATCAAGTATAATAGAAGAAGGAGATTATCAAGTATATATTAACGGAAAATTACAATATACAGGAACATTACCTTATACTGCAATAGGATTAGAACCAGGAACAACTTATGAGGTTACACTTGCAAAAGATGGTAAAATGCTAGGAAATAAAGAGGTAACTACAGAAACAATATATGTTGATATAAGCAATTTTAACCCAGAGGCAACATACTATGTAACTTATGATGAAAATGGGCAAAATATGCAAATTGCAAACAGAATAGATAAAGGTCCAGCACCAAGTAATTGGTACGATTATGCAAAGAAACGCTGGGCAAATATAGTAACAATAACAAATCAAGAGGTAGCATTTTGGGTATATGTACCAAGATATGCCTACATATTAAATACAGAAAGTCAAAGAGTAGATGTAGAATTTGTTACAAAAAATGTAAAAAATAATTCTAGCGGAGTTTACCAAATACCAGAAGCATTTACATTTAATGGCCAAGAACTTTCAGGATTTTGGATAAGTAAATATGAAATATCAGAGGGAACAGCTGACCAATTAACAGTAAGTTCAAATATAAATACAATAACAGTATCTGCTGGAAATTCTGAAGGAGACGATTTTAAGGTTTATATAGATGGAGAACTAAAACATACAGGAAAGCTACCATATACAATAGAAAAAGTACAAGAAGGAAAAGAATATGATGTATGCTTAATGAAAGGAAATATGCCTATAGGAAGACAAAAAGTAACAACAAAAACTATTGAAGTAGATTTATCAAATTTAGACAAAGAAAATACCTACTATGTATATTGGGACGAAAATGGACAAGAACATAGTGATATTCCAATATCAAAATCACCACCAAAAAATTGGTATGATTATTCACAAAAAAGATGGGCAAATATTGTAACAAAAGCAAATGGTCAAATAGCATATTGGGTATGGGTACCAAGATATGCATATAAATTAAACAATACAACTCAAACAGTAAGTATAGAATTTGTAACAAAAGATGTAAAAAATAATTCTAGCGGAGTTTACCAAATACCAGAAGCATTCACATTTAATGGAAAAGAACTTTCAGGATTCTGGATTAGTAAATATGAAATATCTGAAGAAATTAAACAATAAAAAAACAAGAAGAAACTGTGAAATTTCCAGTTTCTTCTTTATTTATAGATAAAATATTACAAAATTATTACATGTTCATAAAGATTATATTACATTTATTGACATTAATAGCAAAACATATTACTATTAAGTTGATACATAAATATATTATAAACTTAATTATAAAATAGAAAAAAATAATTAATATATTATAATGTAAATATTAATTTATGTTAAAAAGAAAGGAGTTGAGTAGGGGATTTATAATAACAAAAGATAATATTATTATAAACCAAGGATTTTAACATTAAAATAAAAATTAAAAAAATTGAAAATTAAGAAAGAAGGTAAAAATATGGGAGTAAAATTAAGTTTAGAAGAACGGTTATAAACCATTAGAAGATGCATCAAGAAATATTAGAGGTTATGCAAGAGAGATTAGTAGCCATTTGAATTCGATTTGTTATGCTTTAAGGAGATTATATGACAATGAGTCATGGAGAGGTAAAACATATGATAATATTGTAATTATATATAATGAATATATAGAAAAAGTTTTTCAACCAGCTCTTAACTTTACATCTAAAGAGATTCCAAATTGGCTTGTTAATACAGCTAAAAATTATGCAAAAGCTCAAAATGAAGAGGCAGAGGTAAGTTCAACTAAATATGGAGAAGCCATAGAAACAGAAAAATTAGCGGAAACAAAAAGTGGAAGTAAAGTTGCATGTGTAGGAAGTGCTATTAAGCAAGAACTTAACGATAATCTTAAGAAAGTTGAAGAGAATGTTGAAGAAGAATTTGATAAAATAATTAATGAAATTAGAAATATAAAATGGGAAAGTGATGCACGTGATGAATCATTAACTAAGTTAGAAAAACATAAGAGGGATTTTACTACGGCTATAGAGGAAATTTTAAATCAAATGGGACAATATGCAACAAATGCAATGAGAAATATACAAGAAGTGGATAGAAACAGTGTTATAGGAGCAAATGGAAAAATTTCTGATACAATAAAGATGGATTATGAAGATGTAGCAGCAAAAGCATCAGAGGTAAAAGCTTTTACTGAAACAATCAAAACTAACATAGAAAATATTAATAATGAAATAAAAAATATAAACAAAAAAGATGGTTGGAGAGGTGCATTGTATAATAATTTTGTAGAATATTACAAAGGTGTATATGAAAAAACATTGAAGAATATTGTTCAATTTGTATGTTACTATATTCCATTTTGGCTTGCTGGTTCAGCTAAAAATATGGCAGAAAGTCAAGGAGATGATGTACATATAGCGTCAGGAATTCCAACTACTTCTGCAGAGTGCAATGGAGAAGGACTTCCACAGTTTAATATAGAATTTTCTAAAGAAGCAACAGACTTTAATGATGCTTTGATAAATCCTATGAAAGATAATATTTTAGATTACTTAAAGAAGATTGAGGATGATGTTGATAGTGTATATAAAAAAGTACAAGATGTTACATTATGTTGGAAATCAGGAGCTTTGGACCAATCACTAACCCAAATTAATACTTTTAAGACTGAAATTGAACAAGCAAAAACAGATATTGAAAGTAAAATTAAAGACTACATACTACAATCAACTAGCAATATTCAAAATGCAGAAGATGCAGCAAATTTACAGAAAAATTCATAGATTATGTTGAAAAATGTAAAAGATAAAAATATAAGTATTAGGATTTTATGTCCTAGTACTTATATACTATAAAATTTATAAATATTTTTCTTGATAACTATAATAAATAGTTATCAAGAAAAGTACTTATGATAAAATTTATATAATAAGTTAATATAAATACCTATAAAAGGAGTAGATGTATTTGGATTATTTACTACAAAGAAAAAAAGAAATAAAACAAAAAATGGACGAAGTAAAAACAGAAATTAAAAAAGTTAAAGGAGAAATGACACAATGGAAGACTAATTTGTCCAATAATACTAAATTTCTAGCTAAAATTAAACCAATAAGGACTAGTTATATAGAGAAAGCAGCTGGAAAAATAAAATTAGTAACTGATAATTTTGATAAATACTATGAAGGTAATGATGCAAAAAAGAAAAAAGAAAAATTACAAGAATATGAAAAAAAAATAAAAAAAGAGTGTGCTGATGGTTTAGATATAATTATAAAAAATGTACAAAGTATTATAGAACAAGATCAACAACAAATAGATTTAAGAGCTAAAAAAATAGAAGAATTAACCAATGAACTTGAAGAATTAACAATTGAGTTAGGATCGTTATGTTAGTTAACTAAAAAACAAATTATAAAGGAGAATATTATATGTATATAAATACAGAAGGATTAAAAGATATAGTTCTCAAAAATATAAATATGTGTAAAGAATATTTGCAACAAGCAAATCAAAAACTTTTAGCTATAGAGTGTCCTGATCATATAAAAGGAAAAGTAAAAGATTTATCCAATAATATAGTTGAAATTTGTAAAGGACTTGAAGAATTTGGACCTAATATTAATAAAACTGTTGATGAATTTGAGGAAATAGAATTTGAAAATAAACAAATGGCACTTGAAATTGCTAATTTTAAAATTCCAGAAATAAATTTATCAGCTTTATCAAATATTAATAATTTAGATTTTAGTAAAATAAATGAAGGTATTAATTTATCATCAATTACTAATGTTTCATTATCAGGTTTTAATATTGGAAATGGAATAGATTTATTTAATACAGGAGCATTTAATTTAAATAATGCGGATATAACTTCAAAATTTTCTTCAGATTTTTTAAGCGATATTTCATTTAATACAGAATCACTTTTAAGTAAAGATACATTTTCTATAATGGATGGAATTTCAGGACTGGGATCATTTGTTAATAATAATATGGTTTTTGCAAATACAGGAAGTTTCAATTTAGCAAATATAGAAACGGATTGGAAGGATTTTAATGTAAATTCAGTATTATGTAATAGTAATTTTGCATATAATAATTTTGAAAATTTATATACAATAGATATGAAAAATTCTTATGGTGACATGCATTTTTCTAGTGAGAATATACAAAATGTGTATGGAAATATGTATTTATCTGAACAATTTAATAATGTTTTAAAACAAAATATTATGTCACAGGGAAAATTTGGCGAAATTGATTCGGACTTTATGACTAACATTGGATTTGATGTAGGAATTACAGCTGGCTTAATTATTTCAGGTAATAAAATAGATGTAGATGCAATTCAAAATTTAATGATGGATGATATAAATTCATCAAATAAACAGTTACAATCTATGTTTGAAAATGGAGACATTAGTTTAGAACAAATGCAAGAAATACAAAATAGAAGGCAAAGCTTAGTTAATAATGCAACAAATACAATTAACGGATTAATAAATAATGCAAATGCTAAAAATATTAATGGATTAGATTCTAACAATAATAAAAATATTAATGTATTAGATCTTAACAATAATAATATTAATGATTTTGAGATTGATAATAATGGAAATGATATTAATAATAATAGTAATAATTCTATAAAAAATATAATAAATTCAGTTGGTTCAAATTTTAAAAATTTATTTAACAATACCAATATGAAATCTACATTCTCAAGTATGGGATTAGGAATAATGGGGATGGGAGTAGGTGGTATGACTAAAAATACTTCGAATAACAGTAAAAATATAAGCACAGATGAAAAAAATGAAATGATAAAAGAGTTATGCAAGTTATTTAACGATACAAATGATGGAAAAATTATAACATTGTTAAATAGTTCATTCTACAACAGAGTAATAGAAAATAAAAATGATTCTGCATTTCTTATATTAAATAGAATGATTGAACTTAAAAAAGAAAATCCTAGTTTAAAAATAAATAATATAGGAAAAAAAGATACTAATTGGAATGAAACAAAAAATATTATAGGAATATCAGATGTGGATTTACAAGAAGAAAGAGCAGATAAATTATTTAGCACTATAGGAAATGCTGGTTTTAGTATAGTTTTAAAAAATGAAGTACCAAAAAAATGGGATGGAATTGTAAGTAAAATAAAAACAGATAAACAAAGTTATTTTAAAACAGAAGATTTAAAAAGTTTTGATAAACTAATAGCAGATTTTACAAATTTAAAATCTTTAGGAGATACTCAAAATTTAAATAAAATAAAAGATGATTATGGAGTTAGATTTTATAATGTTTTAGAAGAAACATTCAGTAGAATATTTGAATGAAAATATATTTAAGGAGATGAATAAAATGAAACAAAAAAAGGATAAATTTTTACCTGTAGGTACAGTTGTATTATTAAAAGGAGCAACTAAAAGATTGATGATAACAGGATTTTTAGGAGTAGAAAAAAGTAATATAGATAAAATATGGGATTATAGTGGTTGCATATATCCTGAAGGATTTTTATCATCTAACCAAACATGCCTATTTGACCATAATCAAATTGAGGAAATATGTCACTTAGGGTTAGAAGATGATGATGAAGAAAGAGAATTTAAAAATAAACTAAAGAAATTAGCAACAAATAATAATATATTTGAATAGGACAAATATTGTAAAATGAGGTGAAATATTTAAATGGTACTTACACTTGTAGGAAAAGAAGGCATATATAAGATGGTTTTGCCAGAAATTGCTAAAGATAGCTATTGGATTAGTAATGAAAATTCTGGAACGAAAAAAGAATTAGTTAACATTGAAGCAGTAAATGGAAAATGGCAAATAACATCTAATAATTACCAAAAGGTAATTAATCAAGAAGCCGTAGATTTAGAAAATATGACAATTAAACAACAAAATAATGTATTTTTAACTAAGGCAGTGCTTGAGGTTGACCATTCATATTATATATGTGGAGCAGATTTTAGTGAATTATATATTTTATACTGTTCACCAACTTATGAACAAAATTTCTATCATTTAGATATAAAAAATACAAATGAAATATCTATTGGAAGGGGACACGATAACCAAATTTCTTACAATGATAAATTGGTATCTCCAGTTCATGCTAAGTTATCTTTTTCTGAAGAAAAATGTTTCATAGAAAATATAGATAATAAATATGGAACTTATGTTAATAATAAAAAAGTAATAGATAAACAAGCTATATTTAATGGTGATGTAATTTTTATTATGGGCTTAAAAATTGTTGTAATTGGAAAAAGTATATATATTAATAACCCATTAGATAAAATGGAGTGCAATAGTAATTATTTCGAAATAAGCAAAATAAAAAATGATAAAATTGAAAAAGAAGAAAAAAATGATAATAACAATGAGGAAGTAGAAATATATTCTGAGAAAGATTATTTTTCAAGGTCTCCAAGGTTAACAAATAAAATTGAAAAAGAAGATGTAAAAATAGATCCACCTCCTTCAATGCAATCTAATGATGAAACACCTATGATTTTAGTAATGGGAACATCATTAACTATGGGGGTAATGAGTATTGCTACTATGTCAAGAACAATAGACCAAGCAATAAATGGTAATGCTAGCACTAAGGATACTATTTATCAATTAATAATTTCATTTGCTATGTTAAGCAGTATGTTAATTTTTCCTATGTTAACAAGAAAATATGATAAGAAGAGAAAGAAAAAATATGAGCAAAAAAGACAAAGAAAATATGTTGAATATGTAAATAGTAAAATTGAAGTTATAAATAATATAATGGAAAAACAGAGTAAAATTTTATATGATAACTATGTATCAGCAGATGAATGTGTAAAAATAATATTAAATAAAGATAGACGTTTATGGGAAAGAAAAATAGAAGAATTTGATTTTTTAACATTTAGATTAGGAATTGGAGATACACCTTTAAATATTAATATAAATTATCCAGAAGAAAAATTTAATATGGATACAGATAATTTATTTGAAATTTTACAAGAGGTTTCAAATAACTCAAGAATTTTAAAAAATGTTCCTATAACTTTTTCATTAGTTGAAAAAAATGTATCAGCTCTTATTACTAAAGATGAGGAAACAGTTGATAAATTTATAAAAAATATGCTTATTCAATTAATTACATTTCATAGTTATCAAGATTTAAAACTTGTGTTTTTATTAAAAGAAGATAAAAAAGAAAAGTGGGAATATATAAAATTATTACCACATATATGGGATAAAGCTAAAGAAATAAGATTTTTTGCAGATACATATAATGATATGGAACAAATTTCCAGATTTTTAGTGGAAGAGGTTAAGCAAAGAAAAGAAACATCAAGTAAAGAAAATTACAAAAATTTTAATCCTTATTATTTAATTATTACAGATAATTATAAAGAAATAGAAGAATTAAAAATTATGAAAGAGGTTTTAAGTTCAAAAGATAATATAGGATTTAGTTTATTCTGTATAGCAAACAATTTAACAGAATTACCAAATGAATGTGAAACTTTTATTAATGTTGAAGGTAATTTAGGACAAATTTTTGAAAGTGAACATTCTTCTACTATACAAAATGAATTTGAACTTGATGAAAATGGAGAAATTTATTTTGATAGAATTTGTAGAACAATATCTAATATTCCTATAAAATATAATGTTTCAAGTAAAGAAAGTTTGCCAAATAATTATAACTTTTTGGAAATGTATAATGTAGGATTAATAGAACAATTAAATGTTTTGGAAAGATGGAAAAGTAATGATTCAACTATTTCACTTAAAGCACCAATTGGAATTGATACAACAGGAAGAACTATTTATTTAGACATTCATGAAAAATATCATGGACCACATGGTTTAATTGCAGGAAGCACAGGTTCTGGTAAAAGTGAATTTATAATTACATATATATTATCCCTTGCAGTTAATTATAGTCCTGATGATGTTGCATTTATATTAATAGATTATAAAGGTGGAGGTTTATCAGGAGCATTTCAAAAGAAAAATATGAAATTACCACACTTAGTTGGAACAATTACAAATATTGATACAGTTGGATTACAAAGGTCTTTAGACTCAATACAATCTGAATTAAAGAAAAGACAAATTCAGTTTAATAAAGTTAGAGATATGACAAATGAAGGAACAATGGATATTTATAAATACCAAAAATTATATAAAGATGGTTTTATTGATAAACCAATTCCTCATTTACTAATTATATGTGATGAGTTTGCGGAATTAAAACAACAACAACCTGATTTTATGGACGAGCTTATAAGTGTATCTAGAATTGGTAGAAGTTTAGGTGTTCATTTAATTTTGGCAACACAAAAACCAGCTGGTATTGTAAATGATCAAATTCGTAGTAACAGTAAATTTGCAATTTGTTTAAAGGTTCAAGCAAGAGAGGATAGTAATGATGTTATTAGAAAACCGGATGCTGCAAGTTTAAAAGGACAAGGACAATTTTATATTCAAGTTGGAAATGATGAATACTTCAATTTAGGACAATCTGCATGGTCAGGCGCACCATATTATCCATCTACTGTATCATCAAAAATAGTTGATAATTCAATGGAATTTATTTCTAATATAGGAAGTGTTATAAAACAAGTTGATGATAATGTAAAAAGAACAGTAAATAGTCAGGGAGAACAATTAACAAACATTTTAACTCATATTTGTAATATTGCAGAAAGAGAAAATATAAAAGCAGAAAATTTATGGTTAGATAATATACCAGAAACTATTTTTATAAATGATATAAGAAAGAAATATAAAATTAAGAAAAAAGAAGATAAATTAGAAGCAGTAATTGGAGAATATGATGCTCCACTAAGGCAAGAACAAGCACCTGTTGTATTAGACTTTTATAAAGTTGGTAATATTACTATTTATGGAAATGCTGAAAGTGGAAAAGAAACATTACTTAGTACAATGATATACGATTTAATGGATAATTATCCTGTTAATAAGGTATGGATATATATAATAGATTTTGGTACAGAAGCATTAAAGGTATTTAAAGATAGTCCAAGTGTTGGTGATGTAATTACAATAAATGAATCAGAAAAATTAGCTAGATTTTTTGATTTTATTAATAAAACTATTAGAGAAAGAAAAAAAATATTATCTGATTATAATGGAGATTATGAATTATACCTAAAAGAAAGTGGAAAAGATATGCCAATGATTATAGTAATATTAAATAATTATGAAGCATTTAATGAGGTATATGAAAAATATGATGATATTTTATTGAATATAACAAGAGAAGGTGCTAATGTACGGAATTTCATTTATTTTAACTTTAAGTTTATGTTCAAGTATGAGATATCGTTTATCACAAAATTTTAAACAAAAAATTGTATTACAATTAAACAATGACGATGAATATAATTCTATTTTAGATAGAGTAAGAAAAAAGAGACCATCAAAAATATTTGGAAGAGGATTAATACCTATACAAGATGAAATTTATGAATTCCAAACAGCTAAAATATGTTTGCCTAAAGACCATAATTATCATATAAAAGAAAAAATAGAAAAGTTGAAAAAAACTGAAAAAGATGAAGCACCTAGTATTGGTGTATTACCAGATAAAGTATTATTTTCAGATTTAGAAGAACATGTAAAAGATTTAAAAACTTTACCAATTGGAATTAATAAGAATGATTTAAAAGTTATAAGTTATAATTTTAAAGATAATTATATAAACTTAATATTATCAAAAGATTTTGATAATGCAAGTAAATTTACATATTTCTTATTAGAAGAAATAAAAGAAATAAAAAATGTAAATATAATTATATTTGATGTAGAAAAAACTGCAGCAAAAGATAAGAAAGATTTAAAGGATAAATTTACAAAATTTTTAGCATATATAGAAAATAATCAAAATGAAAAGAAACATGTTCTTGGTATTTTTGTTGGAATTTCAAAATTTTTAGAAGAAATAGCTGATAAAATAATGTTTGGAGAAATGTTAAGAATTGCACAAAACGGAAATTATAGTTTTATTATTGCAGAATCTAGTGCAAAACTTAAAGATTGCTCATATGATCCTTGGTATAAAACTTATGTTGAAAATAACAAAGGAATATGGGTAGGTAATGGATTTGAAGATCAATATATTATAAATTATGAAACTAACAGAAGATTAATAGATAATAATTGCGGTCCAAGTTTTGGATATTTGGTTAAATCAAATAAGGCAACAATGGTAAAATTACTAGAAATGAAAGAAAAGAGTGAGGATGATGAATAAAATATTAGTTGAGGTATGTGTACCAACAATAGAAAGAAAATATGATGTTTTGTTACCTGTAAATAGGAAAATACATCAAATAATATATTTACTTGTTAAAGCAATAAATGAGTTATATGGTGGATGTTATATGCCAACAACTATGCCAATATTATATGATAAATTAACAGCTAAAGTTTATGATGTTAATGCAAGTTTAATAGATACAGACATTAGAAATGGAACAGAACTAATTTTAATGTAAATATTGTATATATTAATAAGAAAGAAACTGTAAAATATACAGTTTCTTTTTTATCTAATATGAAATTTCTCCGGAATTTTAATTATATAAATAAATTATAGTAAAGTTCTAAAATAAAATAATATGAATAAATATTATTTTATAGGAGGTAGAATAATGGAAAATTTAAAGTCAAATCAGTTTATTACAATAATAAAAGGTGCATTATTTTCAATAATAGCAACTCTTATTTTTCTTTTTATATATTCTATAATATTAACTTATACAAATGTATCAGAAAATACAATTAATGTTGTAATAATGTTTATAACAGGTATAAGTATTTTAATTGGTAGTTCGCTTGCAACAAGAAAAATAAAAAAAATGGGTCTTGTAAATGGAGGAATAATTGGTGCAATTTATATTTTAATATTATATTTAATATCTAGTATTATAAATTCGCAATTTACATTAGAAACAAATAGTATTATAATGATTGTAGTTGGAATTATAGCAGGAATAATTGGCGGAATTGTAGGAGTTAATATAAAATAGTTGAAAAAAAACAATTTATATGATAAAATACAAAAAGTTTATAAATAAAGGACAGGTGAGTATCATGGATGAGACAATAGCAGTTGTTATGGCAGCAGGAAAAGGTACGAGAATGAAATCTAGTAAGTCAAAATTAGTACATAAAATATATGGAAAAGAATTAGTAAAAAGAGTAGTTGAAACAGCCCAAAAAGCTGGTGTACACGAAATAATAGCAGTTGTTGGATATTTAAAAGAACAAGTAATGGATGTATTAAAAGACACAGTTACTTATGTTGAACAAAAAGAAATGTTAGGAACAGGTCATGCTATTATGCAGGTTATTCCAAATTTAAAGGGAAGAAAAGGTAGAATTTTAATATTAAATGGAGATGTTCCTATTATAAGAACAGAAACATTAAAAAATTTATTAAATGAAAGTATAGAAAAAAAACAGTATGCAACAATTCTTACTGCAATTTATGATAATCCAAAGGGTTATGGAAGAATTATTAGAGATGAATTGGGAAATGTTAAAGAAATAGTTGAAGAAAAGGACGCAAGTGAAAAACAAAAACAAATACAAGAAATTAATGCTGGAATATATTGTTTTGATATAGAAGAATTAATTTTAGCACTTGAAAAATTAACTCCTAATAATGCACAAGGAGAATATTATTTAACTGATGTAATAAAAATAATGAATGAAAAAGGCTTAAAAACAGGTGCAGTTGTAGTAGAAGATAATACAGAAATATTAGGAGTAAATGATAGAGAACAACTACAAATGCTTACAGAAGTTTTAAAAGTAAGAATAAATAAAGAGCATTTAAAAAATGGTGTTACAATAGAAGATATTAATAATACATATATTTATGATGATGTTGAAATTGGAATGGACACAGTTATACATCCAAATACCATTATAAAAGAAGGTGTAAAAATAGGTGAAAACTGTGAGATAGGTCCTAATGCATATATCAGAGAAGAATGTAATCTTGCAAACAATGTAAAAGTAGGTAGCTTTGTAGAAATAAAAAAGGCAGATATAGGAGAAAAAACAAAAGTCCCACATCTTTCATATATGGGAGATTGTAAAATAGGAAAAGGAACTAATATTGGTTGCGGTGCAATTACTTGTAACTATGATGGAACACTTAAAAGTAAAACTATAATTGGAGATAATGCATTTGTAGGTTCTAATGTGAATTTTGTAGCACCAGTAAATATTGGAGATAATACTTTTGTAGCTGCAGGTTCAACAATAACAGAAGATGTAGCAGCAGATTCTTTAGCAATAGCTAGAGAAAGACAAACAAATAAAGAAGGTTGGAAAAGAAGACTATAAAAAAAGTAAAATAATATAATAAAAAAATAACTAAAAATTAAATTAATTTAATTTTTAGTTATTTTTTTTGTTCTATTACATTTTTTGCTCGCCTGGTAAGAAATAATCAATAACACCATAGATAAGAGCACCTATTATTGCAGCTATCCAAGAAATTGCATAACCTGCAACAAAGAATTGTGTTACATATAAAGTAACAGCAGCAAGAACAAAACCTACAAATCCTTTTCCAAATGGACTAGCATGTAATCCTGTAAATTTTACAATTAAATAATCTATTATAGTAAGGACAACTGCAGCAAATGCAAGTGACCAAAAATTATTAATTGAAAAACCTGGAGTAAAAAATGCTGTAATAGCAAGAACTACTGCTGCTGTAACTAATCTTCCTACAATTTGTCCGAAAGTACCCATTCCAGTTGAGCTTTGAATGTTAGATTGATTGTCAGACATAATAAAAACCTCCTTTTAAAATCTATAATTGTTTTTATATATCTATACATTTTTATTATTAACAATAAAATAAATATTATTCAAAATCAAAGTATAAATTTTATAAAAAAAGAAAAAATAGTAATAAATAAAATTTTTAAAGGAGAAAAAATGATAACAACATTTATAAGGTCAATAGTTTTATATATAATTGTGTTAATAGTAATGAGATTAATGGGAAAAAGAGAAATAGGTCAACTGCAACCATTTGAACTTGCAATATCTATTATGATAGCAGATTTAGCATCAATTCCTATGACAGAAAGTGGTATACCAATTTCAAATGGAATTATACCAATACTTGGACTTTTAGTTATGCATTTATTAATTTCTGTATTAAATATGAAAAGTATTTGGGCAAGAAAAGTAATTTGTGGAAAACCATCAATATTAATTTATAGAGGTAAAATTGATGAAAGAGTTTTAAAAAAAGAAAGATTTACTATTAATGAGTTACAAGAAAGATTAAGAGGAAATAATGTAACAAGTCTTAGTGATGTTGAGTATGCAATATTAGAAACAAGTGGGCAAGTAACTGTTATACAAAAGCCAAATAAAAGAAATACTACACCAGAAGATTTTAACATAATGCCAGAGTATGAGGGAATTCCTTATGACCTAGTTGTAGATGGAAAGATAATGGAAGATAATTTAAAAGCTATTGGAAAAGATTATAATTGGCTTGAAAAACAGGTTAAAAAATTTGGAATAAAACCTAAAGACGCATTAATTGTTACAATAGATGGAAAAGAGCAAATATTTTGCCAAGCAAAATCATATATAAAGTAGGGAGAAAAAATGTATAAAGAATTTGTTATTAGTATTATAATTATTGTTTCAATGTTGGGCTTAGATAGAGTAACATCAAATTATTTAGAGGAATCTGTTAATATAGTAACTGAAAATGCTGCATCTTTAAAAGAAGAAATTGAAAAAGAAGATGAAGAAAATATTATTGATGAAAAATATAATATGTTATATGATGAGTGGAAAAAAAGATATGAAAAACTTGCATACTATATAGAACATGATGAATTAGAAAAAATTGAAACTAGTTTAGTATCAGCTAAATCTAATATAGATACAAAGCAATATGAAAGAGTAATTGAGGAATTAGATAAATCGAATTTCTTGTTAGAACATCTAAGAAATAAGGATGCATTAAATTTAAAAAATATATTTTAATATTATCAATTTAATTTTATGAAAAAACTATTGCAAAAAGAAGAATTTTGAGCTAGAATAAATAAACGAAAAGAAATATAAAGGAGTAATTTATAATGGCTGATAAATTAATTATAGTGGAATCACCTGCAAAGGCAAATACTATAAAGAAATTTTTAGGTGGAAATACAAAAGTTGTTGCATCTATGGGACATATAAGAGATTTACCTAAATCAAAGTTAGGTGTTGATGTTGAAAATAACTTTGAGCCGGAATATATAAATATTAGAGGAAAGGGAGATTTAATAAAATCTTTAAAAAAAGATGCAAAAAATGCAAAAAGTGTGTACCTTGCAACTGACCCTGACCGTGAAGGAGAAGCAATAGCTTGGCATTTATCACACATTTTAGAAATACCAGAGGATGCTAAATGTAGAGTAACATTTAATGAAATTACAAAAAATGCAGTAAAAGAATCAATGAAAGAGCCTAGAACAGTTGATAAAAATTTAATAGATGCACAGCAAGCTAGAAGAGTTTTAGATAGAATAGTTGGATACAAAATGAGTCCCGTACTATGGAAAAAAGTTAGAAGAGGATTATCTGCAGGAAGAGTGCAATCTGTTGCAGTAAAATTAATAGTAGATAGAGAAGAAGAAATTGAAAAATTTATCCCAGAAGAATATTGGAATATTAATGTTTTACTTATAGAAGAAAGCGAAAATAAAACTTTTACAGCTAAATTTTATGGAAAAAATAATAAAAAGATAGAATTACATTCTAAAGAAGAAGTAGACAAAATTTTAGACGACTTAAAAGGTGCAAAATATATTGTAGATGATGTTAAAAAATCTGAAAGAAAAAGAACTCCAGCACCACCTTTTACAACAAGTACGATGCAACAAGAAGCTTCAAGAAAATTAGGATTTACCTTAAAAAAGACTATGTCTGTTGCACAAGGTTTATATGAAGGGGTAAATATAACAGGACATGGAAGTGTTGGATTAATTACATATATGAGAACTGATTCAACAAGAATTTCTGATGTTGCAAGGCAAAGTGCTAAAAAATATATATACGAAAAATATGGAGAAAATTACTATGAAAATAGGTTTTATAAAACAAAAGATGATGCACAAGATGCTCATGAAGCTATAAGACCAACTTATGTAGAATTAAATCCAGAAGAAATAAAATCTTCACTTACTAATGACCAATACAAATTATATAAATTAATATATAACAGATTTATAGCTAGCCAAATGTCACAAGCAGTTTACGATACAGTTACAGCAAATATCTTAGCTAATAATTATAGTTTTAAAGCAAATGGTCAATCATTAAAATTTAAAGGTTTTATGGTTTTATATGTAGAGGATACAGACAAAAAAGAAGAAGAGGTAAATGAACAAATCCCTCAATTAACTAAAGGTCAAGAGGTTAAAAAGAAAAAGCTAGATTCAAAGCAAAGTTTTACAGAGCCTCCTGCAAGATATACAGAAGCAAGTCTTGTAAAAGCACTTGAAGAAGATGGAATTGGAAGACCTAGTACTTATTCTCCAACAATAACAACAATTTTAGATAGACATTATATAGAGAAAAAACAAAAACAATTAATTCCAACAGATTTAGGAAAAATAGTTAATAAATTGTTAATTGAAAACTTTCCAGATGTAGTAAATATAGATTTTACTGTCAAAATGGAAACTGAATTTGATGAAATAGCTGAAGGAAAGCAAAACTGGAAAAGAGTAATAGAAGAATTTTATATTCCTTTTGCAAAAACTATTGAAAAGGTTGAAAAAGAGTTAGAACATGTTGAACTTGTAGAAGAAGTATCAGATGTACCATGTGAAAAATGTGGTAGAATGATGGTAATTAAATACGGAAGATATGGAAAATTCCTAGCATGTCCTGGATACCCAGAATGTAAAAATGCAAAACCTTATTATGAAACTATACAAGAACCATGTCCAAAATGTGGAGGAAAAATTCAAATAAGAAAAACCAAAAAAAGAAGAAATTATTATATTTGTGAAAATAATCCTGCTAGCTGTGATTATATTTCATGGAATAAACCAAAAAAAGGTGAAAAAATAGATGAAAATGTAGCAAAGGAAATACAAGAAGAAAATAAGAAAAAAACAAAGGCAAAGACAAAAGCAAAAGGAAAAACTAAAACTACAACGAAAACAAAAACAACAACTACAAGAAAAAAAGCAAAAAACAAAAGCTGATATGCAAATAAAATGAGTAAATCTAAAAGGTAATAGATTTTTATCTAATAAAAAAGTTATCATTTGAAAAAGTAGATGAAAAAATTCATCTACTTTTTTGTAAATGTTAGAATAAATGAGGAAAATGGAGATAAATTGAGGAAAACATATCCAAAAATTGAATAAAAATGCATTAAATTGTAGAAATTTTATAATTTTGTAAAAATATGTGCATACATAATTTGAAATTGTTTAAAATATAATGTATAATAGAATTTAGTCGTGCAAAAAAAAGGAGAGTGAATATTTATTTTAAGCAAGCGTATAAAACATTATACAAAAGAAATGTTAAAGCTTACAAAAATATTAATAATGGCTGTAGTAATAATATGTGCGATTATTGTAGTTAAAGATAAACCTGTATATGGAGTAACATATAAAGGTGAGGTAATTGGATATGTTGAAAATAAGGAAGAATTTGAAAAAGATATTGATGAAATAATTATAAATAAAAAAGGTGAAAATATTGCTTTTGTAACTTTAGATGAACCTGTTAATTATGAACTTAAATTATTAAGCACGAGTCAAACTACTAATGAAAATGAAATATTACAAAAATTAGAACATGGTTCAAAAATAACATATAGAACTTATGCAATAACACTAAACGGACAAAACGATCAATATGTAAATTCTTTAGAAGAAGCAGAAAATATTGTTGAACAAATTAAAGACGAGTACGAAAAAAAATTAAATTTTGAAATTGGAATTTTAGAGATTTATACAGATGACTTAAATAGTTTAGAAATTCAAGATATTGAAATAGCAAAAACAAAAATAGATGAAGAACTAGAAGAAAAAGTAAAAATAGAAAAATCAAAAATAAATGGTGTTCTTTTAGCATCAGTTCCTGTAACTGGAAGAGTATCTTCAAGATATGGAGATACAGAGGACAGAAATTCACGGACATGGGGGACTGGATATTGCAGCTCCATTAGGAACAGATATATATGCAGCTGGTGATGGTACAGTAATTCAAGCAGGTGTATATGGAGGATATGGTAATCTAGTAATTATAGACCATGGAAATGGAGTTCAAACTTATTATGGACACTGTAGTAAGCTATTTGTAACAAAAGGTCAAAGTGTTAAATCTGGAGAGCATATTGCTGATGTTGGTTCAACAGGAGATTCAACAGGGCCACATTTACACTTAGAAATTAGAGTAAATGGTACAAGAATTAATCCACAAAAATATTTTTTCAAATAAAATAATAATAATTTAAAAATTTATTTTGTGTAATAGGAATTTTGAAGAAATTTTCTATTATATAAGTAAAAGCGAAAACTTTTAGTTTTCGCTTTTACTATTTTTTGCAAATTTTTTTAATTTTTCATAAGCTAAATAATTTACTGTTCCAGCAGGGAAATTGCCTTTTGCATCTCTACGACCAGCAGGAACATCTGTAAGAATTTCAATTCCTTCTTCTATGCTTGATACAGCATAAATATGGAATTCTTTATTTTTTACACTTTTAACAATTTCATCTGATAGACTTAAATTCTTCAAATTTTGTATTGGTATTATTACACCATGTTTTCCATTAAATCCACGCATTTTACAAATTTGATAAAATCCTTCTATTTTTTCATTAACTCCACCAATTGGTTGTATTTCACCTTTTTGATTTACTGAACCAGTAACAGCAATAGATTGATTAATTGGAATATCTGATAAACTAGAAAGTAGGGCATAAAGCTCTGTACTAGAAGCACTATCTCCATCAACACCATTATATAATTGTTCAAAACATATACTTGCAGTTAATGATAAAGGAATATCTTGTGCAAAAGTTTGACCTAAATAACCACTTAATATTAGAACACCTTTTGAGTGTGATGAACCAGATAATTCAACTTCTTTTTCGATATTTATAATTCCACTTTTTCCTGTAAATGTATTTGCTGTAATTTTTGATGGTTTACCAAATGTGTAATCTCCAATGGTCATAACTGTTAATCCATTAATTACACCAACTTCATATCCTTCTGTATTAATTAACATAGTATTATCTTTAATCATTTCTAAATATCTTGAATCATATTTCTTAATTCTTTCAATTCTTTCTGATAGCGCTTTGTCAACAAATTCAGCTGTTACAACTTTAGATTTTGCCATTTGTGCCCATGTACAGCTTTCAGCAACAACTTGAGATAAATCATCAAATTTAGTTGAAATTTTTTCTTTATCATCAGCAAGTTTTGAAGCATATTCAACTATTTTTGCTACAGCTCCTTTATCTAAATGTGGTAATTCTTCTTGCTCACAATATCCATGAATAAATCTTGCAATTTTTAACATGTTTTCTTCATTTCTAGGTGCATCATCTTCAAATTCAACTTTTATTTTAAATAATTTTCTAAAATCAGAATCCATAGAAAGTAAAGTATGATAAATATTAGCATTACCTATTAAAATTACTTTTAAATCAAGTGGAATAGGCTCAGGTTTTAATGAAATCATTACCATACTAGAGCGATTATCTGCTGTATTTTCTATATTTAATTCTTTAACTCTTAATGCTTTTTTTAATGCTTCATAGCAAATAGAGTTTGCAAGTAAATCTTTTGCTTGTAATATAATATAACCACCATTAGCATGATGTAGTAAACCTGGTTGTAACATAGTATAGTCTGTTTTTAGTGAACCATAATAATTTTCATATTCTAGCTTTCCAAATAAATTATGGTATGAATAGTTTGTATCCATTATTACAGGAGCACCTTCAAGTTTGCTATTATCAATAAATAGGTTAACTCTATAATTTAGCCAAGGTTTTGGAGGTTCTATTTTAGGACCTTGAGTTTGCGGCTCACGAGGAGCATCCTCAGCTGTAAATGTAGATATGTTTTTTAATATATCATTTTTTATATTATTTAAGAATGTATTTATTTTTTTATTTCTTTTAAATTTAGATTTTATATAATTAATATGAACATTTACTGTAAGTAGGGCAACATTAGATTGCCATTCTTGAATTTTTTTATCTGATTCGCGTTCAATAGATTTTATTTGTGTAATTGCTTCTAAAATTTGTTCTTGAACAATACTTGATTTACTTTCAAATTCTTGTTTAACAGCTTCATCTAACTTATCAAATTCTTCTTCTTGAAGGGCTTTTCCGTTAAGAACAGGCATCATATATATACCATTTTGAGCAGCTTTTACCTCAAATCCATATTTAATAGATTCTTGATTTAGTTTTTCTAAAAGATTAGAACGCTTTTCTTCAAATTCTTGTTTAATTAATGTTTTTTCTTTTTCAAATTCATCATTATTAAATGTACTTTTTATATCAGCTCTAATATCTTTTATAAATTGTTCCATACTATCTTTAAATTCTTTTCCTTGACCAGCAGGAAGCGAAACTGCTATTGGTTCATTAGGATTATCAAAGTTATAAATATAACACCAGTCGTGAGGAACTTTTTTCTTTTTAGAAATTTTTTCTAAGTATTTTCTAGCATACATTGTTTTTCCAACACCACTAGGTCCTTCAATATATAGGTTATATCCTTTGGCATCTACATTTATACCGAATTCAAATGCTTTAATACCTCTGTCTTGACCAATTCCTGTTTCTATAGATGTTAATTCTTCAGTAGTATCAAATTTAAAAATATCAGTATCACAGTATGTTTTTAACTCTTTGTAACTTAATTCATTTTTTTTCATAAGTAAAATCTCCTTTTTTAAATATCTTTTGTCATAATAATAGCATTTTCTATATTGTTATAATAATTTTTTCTTAAACCAACTTTTTTAAAATCAAATTTTTCATATAAACTAATTGCAACAGTATTAGACTCTTTAACCTCTAATGTTAATGTGTAAATGTTTTCAAATTCTTTGCAATAATTTATAATACAATTTAGCAATTTTGTAGCAATACCTAAATGTCTAAAGCTTTTTTTGGTAACAATATTTGTTATATGTGCTTCTTCAAAACCAAACCAAACTCCAGCAAATCCAATAATTTCTAAAGATTCATTTTTTGCAACAAAATAATTAGAATTTTTATTATTAAGCTCACTTTGTAAAGTAGAAATATTCCAAAAATCATCAAAATCAGTTTTTAAAATATCTGAAATTAAATTTAAATCTTGCAAAGTCATTTTAGTTATTTGAATTTCCATTTGTTTTTTCCTCCATTAAAATTTCAGCACTAGATTTTTTTAAATATAGTGGAATAGGAGGGGTAAGGTTCCCTTTTGAAATTTTATGAAATGCAGCTTTTCCAACTGTTATAGCATTTTGAATATTTGAAGAAAAAATTATTTCTTTATCTAGATTAGATTGTATCATATCATGGTAAATGTTGCTAGCATTTCCGACAAAAAAATAGTTTTTTATTTAAATTTTTTAATTTATTAATTATATTACTTATAGAATCAAAGAAATAATCTTCTATTTTATAATACCCATTTTCTACAACTTTAAAAATACCACAATAACAATTTTCATGTTTTGCATCAATTAAAGAACAAACATAGCAAGACTCTGTAGGAATAGGGAGAGTATAGGCTAAAGATTTTAAAGAACTAATACCCATGCAAGTTTTTTTTGTTACATCACTAAATGCTTTTATTGTAGATACTCCAATTCTTATTCCAGTAAAAGAACCAGGACCTTTATCACATGCAAATACATCTATATCTTCTAATTTTAAATTTGTATCTTGAAAAATTTGGTTAATCAAAGGCATTAAAGAAACAGAATGATTATTAGAATCATCTGTACAAAGGTAAGCCAATACATTATTATTTTCAAGTATTGCAACAGAGCAATTTGTAGATGATGTATCTATAGATAGTATTTTCAAACTAATCACACGCCCTTCCATCAAAAATATTTTTTACTATATTTTGCAACCTTTCACCATAAGCTTCAACATTTAAAGTTCTAAGGTCATTATTAGAAAAGTCTCTATTAAAAGTAATTTTTATATAGTCAGCAGGAATAATTTTTTCAATAATTTCGCCCCACTCAATTATGCAAATACCATCATCAAAATAATCAGTTCCACCAATTTCATAAAATTCGTTGGGAGAACTTAATCTATATATGTCAAAATGATATATAGGCATTTTAGGAGTATTATATTCATTAACAATAGTAAAAGTAGGACTAGAAATTTCATTGTATATACCAAAATACTCTAAAAATCCTTGAGTAAATTTTGTTTTTCCAGAACCCAAATCTCCTGATAAAATAATAATATCTCCAACAGACAACTTACTTGCAAATTTTTTAGCAAAATCCAGAGTATCATTTTCGCAGTAAGACAAAAATGTATTCATTAAAAAACCTCCTACAACATATTAATACAAAGTAAAAATCTCTTTATTTCAATTATTTTATATTAATTTATATCTTTTGTAAAGAAAAAGGCATAAAAAATTTGAAAAAACTGTTGACAATCAAATATAAAGTATGTATAATAATATTTGTAAAAAATAAATGCAGGTGTAGTTCAATGGTAGAACCTCAGCCTTCCAAGCTGATGACGTGGGTTCGATTCCCACTACCTGCTCC
>CANPWI010000002.1 GCA_947584125.1 uncultured Clostridia bacterium | reverse complement strand
GAAAAGTTTAAAAATTTGCAAAATTTTATTTATCATTATATAATATAAAAACAATGCAAATAAGGAGAGCAATTTATGGAAAAAATCTTAGATGAAGTAAAAACAATAGATGATGTAAAAAAATTAGATTTAAAAGATAAAGAACAATTAGCAAATGAAATAAGAGAATATATAATAGAAACTGTTTCAGAAACAGGAGGACATTTGGCATCTAATTTAGGAGTAGTGGAACTTACAATAGCATTACATAGTATATTTAATGTACCAAAAGATAAAATTATATGGGATGTTGGACATCAAACTTATGTGCATAAAATTCTAACAGGAAGAAAAAATGAATTAAAAACCTTAAGAAAACTAGGAGGAATTGCAGGATTTCCAAAAGTTTCTGAAAATAAAGCAGACTGTTTTGATACAGGTCACAGTAGTACATCTATATCTATAGCACTTGGAATGGCAAGAGCTAGAGACATAAAAAATGATAAAAATTATGTTGTAGCAGTCATTGGAGATGGAGCATTAACAGGAGGAATGGCGTTAGAAGCGTTAAATGATGCTGGAAGTTCAAAAACAAATTTAATAGTTATTTTAAATGATAATGAAATGAGCATATCAAAAAATGTTGGTGGAATTTCAATGCGTCTAAGTAAAATTAGAACAAAAAAATTCTATACAAAATCTAATAATTATGTAAAAAATGCAATTAAAAAAATTCCAAAAATAGGTTCAAAATTAATACATATTACAAGAAAAATAAAATATAGTATAAAGCAATTATTTTTTGCAAATATGTTATTCGAAGATATTGGGTTTAGTTATTTAGGACCAGTAGATGGACATGATATAGAAAAATTGGAAAGCTTATTAAAAATAGGTAAAAATATGGAAGGTCCTGTTTTAATACATGTAATTACTAAAAAAGGAAAAGGATATGAGCCAGCAGAAAAAAATCCTGATAAATTTCATGGAGTATCACCTTTTGAAATAAAAACAGGAGAATTAAAATCAAAAAAAGGTGATGATTATTCTAAAATATTTGGAAATAAATTAATAAGTTTAGCAGAAAAAAATGAAAAAATAGTAGCAATAACAGCAGCTATGAAAACAGGAACAGGACTTTTAGAATTTTCAAAAAAATTTCCTAATAGATTTTTTGATGTTGCAATAGCAGAACAACATGCATTAGGAACAGCGGCAGGACTTGCAAGTAATGGAATGATACCTGTAGTATCAATATATTCATCTTTTTATCAAAGAGCTTATGATCAAGTAATACATGATATATGTATTCAAAAATTGCCAGTAATAATGTGTGTAGATAGAGCTGGAATAGTAGGAAATGATGGAGAAACACATCAAGGAATATTAGATTTATCTTTTTTTCATATAGTACCAAATTTAACCATTATGTCTCCAAAAGATTTTAAAGAATTAGAAATGATGTTAGAATTTGCAGTTGATTTAAAAAAGCCAGTTGTTATAAGATACCCAAGAGGTGCAGAAGGTAAGAATAAGTTTGAAAAACATGAAAAAATGGAACAAGGAAAAGCTGAAATAATAAAAGAAGGAAAAGATATAACAATACTTGCAATTGGAAATATGGTGGATAGAGGGTATGAAATAGCAAAAACACTTGAAAAACAAAATATAGATGTAGAACTTATAAATATTAGATTTTTAAAACCATTAGATAAAGAAAAAATTATAAAATCAATTACTAAAACTAAAAAAGTTGTAACAATAGAAGATAATATTTTAGAAGGAGGACTTGCAACATCTATAAAAGAATTAATAATTGATGAAGATATTAAAAATATCAAAATTAAATGTTTTGGTTATCCAGACAAATTTATAAAGCATGGTAATGTTTCAGAAATTGAAGAAAAATATGGATTAGACACAAAAAACATTGTTAAAGTTATACAAAATGAATTATTAAATAGAGGTGAAAATGAATAAAGAAGAATTATTAAACAAATACAAAAAGCAAGAAGATAAATTATTAATTGCAAAGTTATTAGATAAAATAGAGTTTTCAGCTAAATACAACAAAATATCAAATACAGATTTTTTAAGTATGTATGAACAAAAATTATTAGAAAAAGTATTAAAACATATAAAATTTGATAATTATATTATTTATGGTGGTAAAGAAAATACAGAAAGAAATATGATATTTATTTATCCAAGTAAGTTTGAAAATTTAAACAAAGAAAAAATTATATTAGGAAAAATAGAAGCTATAAGAATAGACTTACCAATACAAGATTATGATAAATTTACACATAAAAATTATCTCGGTGCTGTTATAAAACTAGGAGTAAAAAGAGAAAAGATAGGAGACATACTAGTTGAAAAAAATGGAGCAGATATAATAGTAAGTAGTGAAATATCTAAATACTTAATAGATAATTTAAAATTACTAAAAAGATTTAGTGGCGCTAAAATAGAAAAAATACAAATAGAAAATTTAAGAGAAATAATAATTAATAAAAAAGAAATACAAATTATTATATCTTCATTAAGACTGGATAATATAATTTCAGAATTAACAAAAACATCAAGAGAAAAAGCAAAAGAAATATTACAAGAGGAAAGAGTATTTATAAACTTTGAAAACGAAACCAAAAATACAAAGATTGTGCAAGAAGGAGATATAATAACAATTAGAGGAAAAGGAAGATTTGTAATTAAAGAAATAATTGGAAAAACCAAAAAAGATAATATTATTTTAAGTGTAGAACAATACATATAGAACATATAAAAAATATTATATAAAAAGATAATAACGAAAAACACTTGCAAAATTGTAATAAAGTGGTATAATAGAATAGCTAATTAATTTTTAAAAATCATGAAAGGATGAAGAAAATGAGTATTAAAATCGAAAAGACAGAAAAAAATAATGAATTAAAACTAGAATTTAAAATTGAAGCAGCAAAATTTGATGAAGCAATCAAAAAGGTATATGACAAAAGTGCTAAATACTTTAATATACCAGGATTTAGAAAAGGAAAAGCACCAATGAATATTATAGAGAAATACTATGGACCAGAAATCTTCTATGAAGATGCATTTAACGAAGTAGTTCCAGAAGAATTTGATAAAGAACTTAAAGAAAACAACATAGAAGCAGTTTCAAGACCAGAAATAGATATTAAACAAATAGGAAAAGGACAAGACCTAATATTTACAGCTGTTATTCAAACAAAACCAGAGGTAAAATTAGGAAAATATAAAGGTATAGAAATAAAGAAAATAGAGTATAATGTATCTGATGAAGATATTAATCATGAATTAGGACACATGGCAGAAAGAAATTCAAGACTTGTTACAGTAGAAGATAGACCAGTGCAAGATAAAGATATTACAGTTATTGATTTCGAAGGATTTATTGATAATGTACCATTTGAAGGTGGAAAAGCAGAAAATCATGAATTAACAATAGGAAGCAACACATTTATACCAGGATTTGAAGACCAAATTATAGGTATGAAAATAGGAGAGGAAAGAGATATAAAAGTTACTTTCCCAGAAGAATATTTTGCAGAAGAATTAAAAGGAAAAGATGCAATATTTAAAGTAAAATTACATGAAATAAAAATGAAAGAAATGCCTAAATTAGATGATGAATTTGCAAAAGATGCAAGTGAATATGATACACTAGATGAATTAAAGGCAAGCATAAAAGAAAAATTACAAGAAGATAATGTTAGAAGAGCTAAATATGAAACAGAAGATGAAGCAGTTAAAATTGTAGTAGATGATGTAGATGTTGAAATTCCATCAGGAATGATTGAAACAGAAATTGATAATATGGTTAGAGAAGTTGAATCTAGACTACAATATCAAGGAATGAAGCTAGAACAATATCTACAAATGACAGGAAAAACAATGGAAGAATTTAGAAAAGACTATGAAGGTCAAGCTACAACATCTGTAAAAAACAGATTAGTATTAGATGCTATAATTTCTGCTGAAAAAATTGAAGCTACAGAGGAAGATATAGATAACAAAATAAAAGAAATGGCAAATATATATGGAAAAACAGAGGAAGAACTTAAACAAAATGAAGGATTTGTTAACTACATAAAAGAATCTTTAGCTCATGAAAAAGTAGTAGAATTTATAGTTAAAAATGCAAAAATAAAATAAAAAAATGTCTAGCTTTTCTAGTCCCAAAATAAATAAAATTAACATTGGTAGAAAAAGCTAGACTTATTTAATATATAAAATCAAGGAGGAAATAGTATGTTAGAAAATAGTTTAGTACCTTATGTTGTTGAACAAACAAGCAAAGGAGAAAGATCTTATGATATATTCTCTCGTTTATTAAAAGATAGAATAATATTTTTAAGTGAAGATGTTAACCAAACAACAGCAAGTTTGGTAGTTGCTCAAATGTTATTTTTAGAGTCAGAGGATCCAGATAAAGAAATTTATTTTTATATTAATAGCCCAGGAGGTTCTATTACAGATGGTATGGCAATTTATGATACAATGAACTACATAAAATGCCCAGTATCAACAATTTGTATTGGTATGGCAGCAAGTATGGGAGCATTTCTTCTATCTGCAGGAGAAAAAGGAAAAAGATTTGCAACACCAAATGCTGAAATATTAATTCATCAACCATTAATTGGTGGAAATGGAATTTCTGGTCAAACAACAGAAATTAAAATTCATGCAGAACACATGGTAAGAACAAGAGAAAAAATGAATAGAATATTAAGTGAAAGAACAGGTCAAACACTAGAACAAATAGAAAAAGATACAGAAAGAGACCATTATATGACAGCAAAAGAAGCTTTAGATTATGGTTTAATAGATGGAATATTAGATAAAAGAATATAATAAATTAAGAACTGAAGAATTATAAAATATAAGGAGGCAGAAATGCAAAAAAAAAGTGAGAACAACAAAAATATAAGATGTTCTTTTTGTGGAAAAGCACAAGATACTGTAAAAAGAATTGTAGCAGGACCAGGAGTATATATTTGTAATGAATGTATTAGTTTATGTAAAAACATTGTTGATGACGAATATTATGATGAAGATGAAATAAAATACACTATTGACAAATTAGACGAACTACCAAATCCAGAGCAGATAAAAGGCATATTAGACCAATATGTAATTGGTCAAGAAGACGCCAAAAAAACTTTATCTGTAGCAGTATATAATCATTATAAAAGAATTAACAACAAAGAAAAAATGGATGATGTAGAAATACAAAAAAGTAATGTTTTATTACTTGGACCTACTGGATGTGGAAAAACTCTACTTGCACAAACACTTGCAAAAATATTAAATGTTCCATTTGCAATAGCAGATGCAACAACACTAACAGAAGCTGGATATGTTGGAGAAGATGTTGAAAATATATTATTAAAGCTAATTCAAGCTGCAGATTATAATGTAGAACAAGCAGAAAGAGGAATTATATATATAGACGAAATAGATAAAATAACAAGAAAATCTGAAAATCCATCAATAACAAGAGATGTTAGTGGAGAAGGTGTACAACAAGCATTATTAAAAATAGTTGAAGGAACAATAGCATCTGTTCCTCCACAAGGCGGAAGAAAACATCCACATCAAGAGTTAATACAAATAAATACAGAAAATATCTTATTTATTTGTGGTGGAGCTTTTGAAGGTTTAAGCAATATAATTAATGATAGAATAGGAAAAAAAGCAATTGGTTTTGGAACCAAAATTGAAAGTAAAAAATCAGTTGATAAATATAAAATATATGAAGAATTATTGCCACAAGATTTATTAAAATTTGGTCTTATTCCAGAATTTGTAGGAAGATTACCTATAATTACAACATTAAGAGAATTAGATAAAGAAACACTAATAAAAATTGTAACTGAACCTAAAAATGCACTAGTAAAACAATATAAAAAATTATTAGAGTTAGATGATGTTGAACTTGAATTTGAAAAGGAAGCATTAGAACTTATAGTAGATAAAGCTATAGAAAGAAATACAGGAGCAAGAGGCCTTCGCTCAATAATTGAAGATATTATGAGAGATATAATGTATGAAGTTCCATCAAATCCAAAAATAGTAAAATGTACAATAACAAAAGAAACAGTAAGTCAAGGAACAAAGCCAATTTTAGAAATTGATGAAACTAAAAAAACAGAAACAAAAGTTAGAAAAGTAAAAACAGAAGCAAAAAACAAAACAGAAACAGCATAAAAAGAAAAGATGAACGATTAATAATTATCGTTCATCTTGTTCTTTTTTATTTTGTTCTTGTAATGATTTAACTCTATGAACTACTGCATCTAAAATTTTAGTAGAAGTTATTGAACGAAAAACTTTTTGAGCATTTTCATGAGCTTTTAATCTAGCATCTTTTGGAAGATTTCTGTTGTTAGCTGTCATAAGATATTTATTGATTTTTTGAGAAGTTTCTTCAATATATTGATCATTTTGAACCTTTCTTAATAGAGCAGTAGCTTCTACATTAGTTAGATTTTTTTTAGGTTCTTCTTCTCTAAAAGAATATTTCTGACGAGCTGAACTTACTTTTTTATTATTTCCCATATTAATTTCCTCCTTAAAATAATAACCACATAAATATATTATACCATAAAAAAATTACATAAACAAGCGCAAATAAATATAAAAGATTTAATGTAATAAATATATATATAAACTTATATAATATAATAAGGAAAATATGTATTTACAAATAAAAAAAATAGTTATATAATGTATAAAAAACATACATAAGGGGGAAAAGCTAATGCAATTAAAAAACATTTTAAGTGGATTAGAAGGAATAAAGGCAAAAGGAAATTTAGATATAGATATAGAAAATTTAGAAAGTGATTCTAGAGAAATAAAAGAAAATGGAATGTTTGTAGCAATAAAAGGATTTGATACAGACGGACATAACTATATAATAAATGCAATAGAAAATGGTGCAAAAGTTGTAATGATGGAAAAAGGATTTGATTTCAGAACACTAAATATACCAGAAGATATTACATTATTAGTTGCAGAAAATACTAGATATGCTCTAGCAATATGCGCATGTAATTTTTATGGAAATCCATCAAAAAAATTAAAATTAATAGGTGTAACAGGAACAAAAGGAAAAACTACTACTACATTTATGATAAAAAATATTCTAGAAAAACAAGGTAAAAAAGTAGGATTAATAGGAACAATAGCTACATATATAAATGGAAAAAGAATAGAGGACTCAGCAAGAACTACCCCAGAAAGTGTAAAATTACAAAAAACACTTGCAGAAATGGTAGATAGTGGTGTAGAAATAGCAATTATGGAGGTATCATCACAAAGCTTAAAATTAGATAGA
Organism: uncultured Clostridia bacterium; assembly: GCA_947584125.1. Lineage (GTDB taxonomy): Bacteria > Bacillota > Clostridia > TANB77 > CAG-508 > CANRMR01. The sequence continues at coordinate 28,828 of CANPWI010000002.1, read as the reverse complement.
GTAGCAGGATGTGAATTTTATATAGGTGTATTTACAAACTTTTCAGAAGACCATATTAGTGAAAAAGAACACCCAGACATGAAAGATTATTTTGAATCAAAATTAAAATTATTTAATATGTGCAAATATGGATTTACAAATGTAGACGATATACATGGTGCAAAAGTATCAAAAATGCAATTTCCATGTGAAATTAGTACCTATGGTATTGACAATTTCTGTGCATTATTAGCAAAAGATATAACAATAACAAATTCCTATGTTGATTTCAAAGTTAAACTATCAGGAAAAAATGAAAGAGTTAAAGTAGGAATTCCAGGAAGATTTAGTGTTTATAATTCACTTGCAGCAATAGCTGTTACAGAAAAATTAGGAGCAACCCCAGATGTAATAAAAGAAGCATTGCTAGAGGTTAGAGTTCCAGGAAGAAGTGAACTTGTAGATAATAAAAAAGAATTAACAATAATGATAGATTACGCACATTCACCAGAAAGCTTAGAAAATATTTTACAAGCTGTAAAATCTTATACAAAAGGCAGAGTTATAAGCTTATTTGGATGTGGAGGAGATAGAGATAGAACAAAAAGACCAATTATGGGTGCAATATCAGGAAAAATTGCTGATTACACAATAATAACATCAGATAATCCAAGAACAGAAAATCCAGATGAAATTGTAAAAGAAATAGAAGAAGGTATAAAAAAGACAAAAGGAAAATATATATGTATAGTAGATAGAGTTGAAGCTATTAAACATGCTATAGAAATAGCTAATAAAAGAGATATTATAGTTCTTGCAGGAAAAGGACATGAGCCATATCAAGAAATTAATCATAAAACATATCCTTTTGACGAAAGAGAAATTGTACGCAAGATTATAGAAGAAATGGGGAAATAATGTGAATTTTCAAGTGAAAATATTACTAGCATCATTTATTGTAACTGTTATAACTTCTTTATTAGTAATACCAATCCTAAAAAGACTTAAAGTTGGACAGATAGAAAGAGAAGATGGACCAAAATCACATTTGAAAAAACAAGGAACACCAACTATGGGAGGAATAATAATTATTATAGTAAGTATTATAATGACAATACTCGCCTGTATATATTATTCAACAGATAAAGGAGATATCGCAAAACAAATTGTTCCATTATTACTTGTAACTGTTGGTTTTGGAATTATTGGATTTATAGATGATTTTATAAAGCTAGTATTAAGAGATACAAAAGGCTTAAAGCCAGCATATAAAATGCTAGGATTATTAATGATTTCTGTTATGTATGTTATATATTTAATAAAAGGAACACAGCTTGGTACACAAACATACATACCAATTTTAAAAATATACATAGATTTACCTTTGTGGTTTTATATTCCAGCAGCAATATTTATAATGCTTGGAACTACAAATGCAGTAAATTTAACAGATGGAATAGATGGATTATCTACCACTGTATGTATGATTATTATAACATGTTTAACTGTAATTGGAATTATATTTAATATACAAGAAGTATCAATATTTGGTAGTATACTAAGTGGAGCTTGTTTAGGATTTTTATTATTCAATTTACATCCAGCAAAAGTATTTATGGGAGATACAGGTTCATTACTATTAGGAGGTGCAATAGTAGGAATATCATTATACCTAAAAATGCCACTTATATTATTAGTAATCGCCTTTGTACCAGTTATTGAAACTATATCTGTAATGCTTCAAGTTATATACTTTAAGAAAACAGGAAATCGAATGTTCAAAATGGCACCAATACATCATCATTTTGAATTATCAGGTTGGAGAGAAGGCCAGATTGTATCTGTATTTAGTATAATTACATTAATATTATGTATTATAGGACTAAATATTATATAGAGGGGGAAATACCAAATGACAAAGAAAAAAGAAACAGAAAAACAGTTTGATTTCATTCTATTTATTACTGTTTTATTAATGTTATCATTAGGAATCATTATGGTATTATCAGCAAGTGCTCCATCATCACTTGCTGAAAGTGGAAATAGTTATAGCTATGTAAAAACACAAGGAATAAGTGCAGTCTTAGGAATAATACTAATGTTAGTATTTTCAAAAATAGATTACAAAATATACAAAAGATTTTATAAACTATTCTATGTTGTTTCAATTATATTGTTATTAGCAGTAAAAATACCAAAACTTGGATATTCTGCAAATGGAGCAACAAGATGGTTAAATCTTGGATTTACAACTATTCAACCATCAGAACTTGTAAAAATTGCTTTAATTTTAGCAGGAGCAGCATACCTTACAGAGCATAAAGATGAATTAAAAACACTTAAAGGTGGATTTATAAAACCATTTTTTTGGGTATTAATAATAATAGCAATATTAGTAGGAGTTCAAAACCACTTAAGTGCATCTTTAGTTATAATTGCAATAATATCTATAATGATGCTTATGGCAGGTTCAAAATTCAGATATTTTGCAACAATTGGAGTTATAGGAGCAGTATTAGGAGGCATAGCATTATTTTTAATGGCACAGTTTACAGATGAAGGAGCATTTAGAATTGGAAGAATAACATCATTTATGGATCCATGGGCAGATGCACAAGGTACAGGATGGCAAATTATACAAAGTTTATATGCTATTGGTTCAGGAGGACTTTTTGGAGTAGGACTTGGAAATAGTACACAAAAATATTTATACATACCAGAACCACATAATGATTTTATATTTTCAGTATTAGCTGAAGAATTAGGATTTATAGGTTGTATAGCAGTAATAATATTATTTGCTATATTTATCTGGAGAGGTATTGTTATTGCAATGAAAGCACCAGATATGAATGGTAGTTTAATTGCAGTAGGAATAACAGCACAAGTTGGAATTCAAGCAATTATTAATATAGCAGTTGTTACATCATCAATACCAAATACAGGTATGCCACTACCATTCTTTAGTTATGGAGGAACAGCATTACTTATATTACTTTGTTCAGTACGGAATATTATTAAATATTTCAAGGCAAGGTAAAAAAATATAAATAACTAAATATAGGGTTTGCAAAAAAATGCAGACCCTATAAAAATAGAAAAAAGGAATGATATTAATGAAGGTAATTATAGCAGCAGCAGGCACTGCTGGACATATAAACCCAGGAGTAGCAATTGCAAATAAAATAAAACAAGAACAAAAAGAATCAGAAATTATATTTATTGGAACAAATAGAGGATTAGAAAAAGACTTAGTACCAAGAGCAGGATATGAGTTAAAAACAATAGAAGCATATGGTCTTAGTAAAAAAATAAGTATAGAGAATTTCAAAAGAATTATAAAAACCGTTAGAGGAATATCAGAAGCAAAAAAAATAGTAAAAGAATTCAAACCAGACATAGTAATTGGAACAGGCGGATATATATGCGGTGCAACAATATTAGCTGCAAAAAAATACAATGTACCTACAATATTACACGAAAGTAATGCATTTCCAGGAAAAGCTGTAAAAATGCTGTCAAAAAAAGTAGACAAAATTTTAGTAGGATTTGAAGAAGCAAAAAATAGACTAGAACAAAAAGATAAAGTAGTAGTAACAGGAAATCCTATTAAATCAAAAAATATAAAATATTCAGATGAAGAAAGAAAAAATAAGTTAAAACAGCTAAATTTAAATGACCAAATGCCAGTTATATTAGTATTTGGAGGAAGTCAAGGTGCAAAAAAAATAAATGACTCATTAATCAATATTATAAAAGAAAATAAAAATGAAAAATATCAAGTAATATGGGCACCAGGTCAAAAACAATATGATATTATAAAACAAGAACTAGAAAAAGATAATATAAATATACAAAATATAAAAGGATTTTATATTACTCCATATATATATAATATGGAAGAAATTATGAACATAGTAGATTTAGTAGTAGCAAGAAGCGGAGCTTTAACAATTACAGAAATATCAGCATTAGGAAAACCTGCAATTTTTATACCATTACCAAATGTATCAGAAAATCATCAAGAATATAATGCAAAAGTTTTAGAAAATATTAATGCAGCAAGTATATTAAAAAATGATGAATTAAATGGCCAAATATTAAATGATAAAATAAACGAAATGATAGCTGACAAAAACAAATTAAAAATGATGGGAAATAACGCAAGAAAAATATATAAAGATAATGTTGAAGAAAAAATATATAAAGAAATATTAAAACTATTAGAAAAATAGGTTACAAAATTATTTCTCAAACATTAAAATTTTATAACAAAACTTTAAATATATGTAATAATAAATAAAACATAATCAAAAATTGTCAAATAAAAGTTTTTATTGTAATTTTGTGCGATGAAAAAGTCTTGATTTTTCTTTAAAATTTATATATAGTAGAAAATGTTTTTTTGCAAAATAATATAAAATAAGAAAGGAAGGGGAAATGAAGACTTTTTATGGTGAAAGTTTAATTCATAAAGATGAATTAATACAACATGGTATATTTGGAGAAATAAAAATTAAATACTATAAAATAAGTCGAAAAAATGAATGTAAAAAATATGGAATAGAAATTACAAAAAATAACACAGAAGAAAGTGAAATTGTAACAAATATAACAAACAATGAAGAAACAATAAATATGATATTAGAAAAATTAATAAAAAACAGAGTAACACCAGTTGCATTAAAAGAGGTTATAGATGATTTTAATATACAAATATAAAATAAATGGAGCATAAAATGAAAAAAGAATACAAAAAAATGATTATAATACAGTTAGTATTTTTAATAATAGGAATATTAACTGTAATTATAATTAACACAAATTTAATAAACTTTATACCAAAATGTTGGATAAACGAAAAATTTGGATTACTATGTACTAGTTGTGGTGGAACAAGATGTGTGATAAATTTTTTACAAGGTAACTTTATTAAAGCATTTAAATATCACTCTGTCTTTTTCTTAATCATTATATACATATTAATCACAGACATTGTATATATAATAAATACATTAACAAATAAAAATATAGCAAAGTGGTTATATCCTAAACCTTACTATTTAATAATATGGACAGTAATATTAGCAATATATACTATAGCGCGAAATATCTTGATTTTTGTAAAAATATAAGTTATAATAAAATTTAGAAAAATAAAAGGAGGAAAAAATATGGAAAACGAAGAAAATAAAAATGAAGAAATAAAAGAAGAAAGCACTCAAAAAAAAGAAGTAAAAGAAGCAGAAATTGTAACAGAAAATAAACAAGATAAAAAAGAAACAACAAATACAGAAACAAAAGGATATAGTATAGCCTCAATGGTACTTGGAATAATATCTTTAATACTATGTTGTGTTTGGTATATATCAGTACCAGCTTCTATAGCAGCAATAATATTGGGAGTTATAGGTAGAAAAAAGGCAGGAAAAGGAATGGCAACAGCAGGACTTGTTATGGGAATAATTACATTAGTATTATTAGTAATTCTAGTAATAATTGGTGTTATATTTGGCGTGACAGCTGTAACATCATATTTGCAAAATCCAGAAGCATGGGAAGAATTTATAAATGAAGCTGAAAACATAAGCGAAAATAATAATATAAATTTAGATTTATATAATGCAATATATAGAAGATAATTAATAGTTAATAAAAAAAGCAAGGTAAAACCTTGTTTTTTTTATTAAATCGTTATATAATTTATTCATTATATAACAAGGAGAGGATATAAATGAAGGTAAGTAAAGAAGAAATTAGACATATTGCAAAACTTGCTAATTTAAAATTAAAAGAAGAGGAAGAAGATACTTATATATTACATTTACAAGATATATTAAATTATGCAAATATTGTAAATAATGCAAATGTAGACGACCTAGAAGAAGCAATAGGAGTTCAAGATAAATACAATGTATTTAGAAAAGATGAAATAATAAATTTTGAAGATAGAGAAAGCTTATTACAAAATGCTCCAGACAAAGAAAATGGAATGTTTAAAATACCTAAGGTACTATAAAATCATTAAAAAATTAAAGAATAAAAAATTATAGGAGGGACTTCTTAAATGAATATAACAGAATTAACTGTACATGAATTAAAAGAAAAATTAGATAAAAAAGAATTGACATCACAAGAAATTACAAAAGCATATATAGACAGAATAAACGAAAAAGAAAAAGATGTAGATGCTTTTATTACACTAACTACTGAGGAAGCTATGAAACAAGCAAAAGAAATAGATGAAAAAAGAGCAAAAGGAGAAAAAGTATCTAGCTATGCAGGTATACCAATAGGAATAAAAGATAATATGTGTACAAAAGGTGTAAAAACAACATGTGCATCTAAAATGCTTGAAAACTTTATATCACCTTATAATGCTACAGTTGTAGAAAAGTTAAATAATGAAGAAATTATAAGCTTAGGAAAGCTAAATATGGATGAATTTGCAATGGGAGGGTCTACAGAATATTCATACTTCAAGAAAACAAAAAATCCATGGAATCTAAATAAAGTACCAGGAGGTTCAAGTGGAGGTTCAGCAGCAGCTGTTGCAGCAGAACTTGTTCCATTTGCTTTAGGTTCAGATACAGGAGGTTCTATTCGTCAACCAGCAGCATTTTGTGGAGTTGTAGGATTAAAACCAACTTATGGACTTGTTTCAAGATATGGACTTGTAGCATTTGCATCATCACTTGACCAAATAGGTCCAATTACAAAAGATGTAGAGGATTCTGCAATATTATTAAATATGATAGCAGGGCATGATTCAAAAGATACAACATCACAAGAAATTGAAAGAAAAGACTATACCAAGGCACTAAAAAATGATGTAAAAGGATTAAAAATTGGAATTCCAAAAGAATATTTTGGAGAAGGTATAAATAAAGAAGTAAAAGAAAAAATATTTGAAGCAGTAGAAAAATATAAAGAATTAGGAGCAATTGTTGAAGAATGTTCTATAGATGTTGCAGACTATGCATTAGCTACTTATTACATTATAGCATGTGCAGAAGCAAGCTCAAACTTAGGTAGATTTGATGGAATTCGTTATGGATATAGAACTAAGGAATTTGAAAATTTAAAAGATATATATAGAAATTCAAGAAGTGAAGGATTTGGACAAGAGGTAAAAAGAAGAATTATTTTAGGAACTTATGTACTTTCATCAGGATATTATGATGCTTATTATAAAAAGGCACAAAAAGTAAGAACACTTGTAAAAAAACAATTTGCAGATGCATTTAAAAAATATGATGTAATATTAACACCAACAGCACCAACAGTAGCATTTAACTTAGGAGAAAGGTCAAATAATCCATTAGAAATGTATCTTGCAGATATATGCACAGTTCCAGTAAATATTGCAGGACTTCCTGGAATTTCAATTCCAATTAGTGTAGACAAGCAAGGAATGCCAATAGGATTACAATTAATAGGAAACTATTTTGAAGAAGAAAAATTATTAAATGCAGCATATACTTTAGAACAAGCAATAAAATTTAGAGAAAATTATAAACCAGAATTTAAGAAATAAGGAGGACATATAATGTCAAGAGAAGATTATGAAGTTGTTATAGGACTTGAGGTTCATGCTGAACTTTCAACAAAAACAAAAATATTTTGCTCATGCCCTACAGAATTTGGAGGAGAGCCAAATACACATTGTTGTCCTATTTGTATGGCAATGCCAGGAACATTACCAGTACTTAATGAAAAAGTAGTAGAATATGCAGTAAAAGCTGGACTTGCTACTAATTGTGAAATATCTAGAGATAGTAAAAATGATAGAAAAAATTATTTTTATCCAGACTTACCAAAAGCATATCAAATATCACAATTTGATAAACCACTTTGTGAAAAAGGATACATAGAAATAGAAACAGAAGAAGGAACAAAGAAAATAAGATTAACAAGAATTCATATAGAAGAAGATGCTGGAAAATTAAATCATGATGAATATGGAAGAGGAAGCTTGGTAGATTTAAATAGAGCAGGAGTTCCTTTAATTGAAATAGTATCAGAGCCAGACTTAAGGTCAGCAAATGAAACAGAAATTTATTTAAGAAAATTAAAATCAATACTTGAATATATAGAGGTATCAGACTGTAAAATGCAAGAAGGTTCATTAAGAGCAGATGTTAATGTTTCTGTAAGAAAAAAAGGAGCAAAAGAATTTGGAACAAGAACAGAAATGAAAAACATGAACTCTTTCCGTTCTATTGTAAGAGCAATCGAATATGAGGTTGAAAGACAAATAGATATAATAGAAGATGGAGGAAAAATAGAACAAGAAACACTAAGATGGGATGATGTATCAGGAAAAACATTTACAATGAGAGATAAAGAAGATGCACAAGATTATAGATATTTCCCAGATCCTGATTTAGTTGCAATAAGACTTTCAGATGAATATATAGAAAATATAAGAAAAGCATTACCAGAATTACCAGAATCAAGAAGAATAAGATATTTAGAAGAATATAAATTAACAGAAAAAGAAGCAAGAATATTAACATCATCAAAATATCTATCAGATTTATTTGAAGAAGCAACAAAAATATCAAACAATCCTAAAGCAGTAGTTAACTGGATTTTGTCAGATATTTCAAAAACATTAAATGAAAAAGAACTAGAACCAGACCAAATACCATTTACTGCTGAAAACTTAGCAGAATTAATAGCATTAATAGAAAAAGGAACAATTAGCAATACAATAGGAAAAAAAGTACTTGCAGAACTATTTGAAAATCCAAAATCTCCAAGTAAAATAATTGAAGAAAATGGTTGGGTTCAAATTTCAGATGAAAGTGCAATTAAAGAGGTAGTATTAAAAGTACTTTCAGAAAATGAACAATCAGTAGCAGACTATAAAGCAGGAAAAGAAAAAGCACTAGGATTTTTAGTAGGCCAAGCAATGAAACAAACAAAAGGAAAAGCAAACCCACAAATGCTAAACAAAATGTTTATAGAAGAATTAAAAAAATAAAGAACATAAAAAACTAAGTTCATTATGTGTATTTTTGATGTAAAAATATACAATGAGCTTAGTTTTTTATTTATCTTATAACTTTGAATAATAAAAGAATTAATATATGATTAGGACTTTGTGAATTTTATGGAAAATTTTTGAATTTTGTGATATAGTATGAGTTACAAAACAGAAAATTTAATTTGGCAACTGATCTTGTTAAATTAGAAAGAAGGTAAATATGTTAAATAAAATAGATACTAACAATTATAAAAATATTTTTGAAAATATTAAACAAGAAATTTTAAAATCTCAATATCAAGCAATGCAGGCTGTTAATAAAGAACTTATTTTTATGTATTGGCACATTGGTAAAATTATTCTAGAAAACAGTCAATGGGGAAATAAATTTGTAGATAATTTATCAATAGATTTAAAATTAGAATTTCCTGAAATAAGACGGATTTTCCGTTAGGAATCTGAAAAATATGAGAAGATTTGCAGAAGAATATCCAGATTTTGAATTTGTGCAGTCAGTAACTGCACAAATTACTTGGACTCATAATGTATTACTAATGGAAAAAATAAAAGATATTGAAATTAGAAAATGGTATATTAGTGAAACTATAAAAAATGGATGGTCTGTAAACATACTAGAAATGCAACTTACAAGTAAATTATATGAAAGACAAGCAATTGCTGAAAAAACAACTAATTTTTCTGACACACTTCCAAATTTACAAAGTGATTTAGCAATACAAACAATGAAAGATCCATATTTGTTTGATTTTATTTCATTAAAAAAACATTCAAATGAAGTACAAATTGAAAATGCTATGATAAATAGAATAAAAGATGTGCTTATTGAACTTGGAAATGGCTTTGCTTTTGTGGGAAATCAATATAAAATTACAGTTAGTGATACAGACTATTTTATAGATTTATTATTTTATCATTTAGAATTAAGATGCTATATCGTAGTTGAATTAAAAGCAAGGAAATTTAAACCAACAGATGCAGGGCAAATAAATTTTTATTTGTCTGCTGTTGATGATACATTAAGAAAAGAAGGAGATAATCCTACTATTGGTATTCTTTTGTGCAAGGAAAAAGATAAGCTAACGGCAGAATATGCTTTAAGAAATGTAAATAATCCTATTGGCGTCAGTGAATATAAATTATTAGAAGATATTCCAGAGTATTTACAGAAGCAATTACCAAAAGTAGAAGATATTGAATTGCATATTAAAGACATTGAAGAAATAGAAAAGCAGCAAGATAATTAAGAATAGAAAATCCTAAATTTTATATAAAATATAAAGAATTTTATTTTAAAATTATACTTATAAATTAAAATTTAAAAATATTGACAATTATAATAAGTTAATGTAAAATTAAACAAAAGAAAGTAAAAGGAGAAAACATAAGATGAATATAAAAGCTGTAACCCTTGCGAGAGTATACATACAAGTAATCTGTTAAAAGAAAATGAAATAAATAAGAAACATATAGAACTAAGTTCATTATGTGTATTTTTGATGTAAAAATATACAATGAGCTTAGTTTTTTATTTTAAAAAATAGTAAATTTATCTCTAAAGTTATATGAATAATCTTTCTTATATTTTACGAATTCGCTCTCCCACTGACGCTGTAACAGCAATTAAAAATTGCTCAGGCAGCCTTCAGCGGTCACCTCAGGCGCTATCGCAAAATAACGAAATATTATTATATAACTTTAGATAGCGAACATACCATACATATCATTAATTGAAAAATAAGTTATAAAATTAAAAAATCAAAATAAACAAGGAGAAAATTATGGAACTGTAACATATTCCTATTGGGATACAGATACTAGTGGAATAGCAGCAACATCTACAACAGATAAAGGAAAAGGATTAACAACTGAAAAAATGAAAACAAAATCTAGTTATAGTAGTTGGAATTTTAGTACTATATGGGAATGGACAGATGGAGAATATCCAAAGTTAAGATAAAATTAAATGGTATGTAATTATTTTTCATAATTACATACCATTATAATTTATAAAAAGGAGAAATTTACAATTGTTTTTTTATTTTATCAATAGCAAAACCACATATTATAAATTCTACAATAAAAAATAGTCCGCATCTAAATAATTCTAAACCTATGTAATATAAATCTGGATTTTCATATAAAGAATCATATATTGAAAGTACAAAACAAGATAATAAGCAAACAATTAAGGAAAATATAAATCCACATTTCATAATCTTTTTTATTTTACTTTCTAAATTAATATAAACTTCTCTTATATTTTTATATTTTTCTTTAATTATACTAAACATAAAAATCACCTTCAATTCTCTATAATTTATATTAACATAAAATTATAGAATAATCAAAGGTAATACATGGAAAAAGAGAATACTATTGTATTCTCTTAAAACTATGCTTTTATAGCATTTAATTTTTTTGCTAAATTAGATTTTTTTCTAGCAGCTGTATTTTTTACAATAACACCTTTTGAACAAGCTTGATCTATTTTTTTTGTAGCTTCAGAAAATAATGTATCTGCAAGCTTAACATCTTTATCAAGAATAGCTTGTTCACATTTTTTAACAGCTGTTCTATATCCAGATTTAATCATATTATTTCTCATTGTTTTTTTCTCAATAACACTTACTCTTTTTATTGCTGATTTAATATTTGGCATAACTATAAGCACCTCCTCTTAGCTAAAGTAAACTATAACATATAATATTCTAACATACATTAAAAAAAAATGCAAGCAATATAAGGGAAATTTTGGTTTATTTGTTAAATATATTTTATTTTAGATTTCTTCTAATATTAAGTTGGGCATCTTTTTTTGCAATTTCTTCTCGTTTATCATATAGTTTTTTACCTTTTCCTATACCTAATTCAAGTTTTACTAAACTGCCCTTAAAATATAAACTTATAGGAACAAGTGTAAATCCTTTTTGTTTAATAAGGCCAAAAAGTTTATTAATTTCTCTTTTTGTTAATAATAACTTTCTAGCTCTTAGAGGGTCTTTATTAAATATGTTTCCATGTTCATAAGGACTAATATGCATACCATAAACAAAAACTTCTCCATCCTTAACAATAGCATAAGAATCCTTTAAATTTACTTTACCAGCTCTAATAGATTTTATTTCTGTTCCAGACAATACTATACCACATTCTATAGTATCAGTTATATTGTAATTATGATAAGCTGTAGGATTTTTAGCAATTAATTTAGACATAATAATTCTCCTAACATATTAAATTTATAATATTATAACAGAATAATAAAAAAAAGAAAAGTGAAATGATAAAAAGTACTTGCATATCATATAATTTATTAATATAATTAATTATATTATATATGAAAGGAAAGAAAATGCAAAAAACGAAGAAGAAAAATAAAACAGAAAGCTTTATGAAAGGTGTTCTAGTTCTAATGGTTTCACAGGTATTAATAAAACTATTAGGACTGATATATAAGCTATATTTAACAAATAGAGAAGGCTTTGGGGATGAAGGAAATGCAATATATAGTAGTGGATATCAAATTTATGCATTATTATTAACACTCTCATCTGTGGGTGTACCAAACGCAATTTCAAAGCTTGTATCAGAAAGAGTTGCAGTAGGTGACCATAAAGGAGCACATAGGGTGTTCAAAATATCATTTGCTACATTTGGAATTTTAGGTTTGATTGGTACATTAATACTATTTTTAGGAGCAGGGTATATTTCAAATACACTACTACAAATACCAGAAGCAGAATTAACTTTAGTTGCATTATCACCATCTATATTTTTTGTAGCTATTGCATCTGTTATTAGAGGATATTTTAATGGTCGAGAGCATTTATCTGTAACTGCAAAATCTCAAACATTAGAGCAAGTTTTTAAAACATTATTAACAGTTATAGTAGTAGAAATGGTATGTTTAATATATGGAACAAATACTAAAATTATGGCAGCAGGAGCAAACCTTGCAACAACTTTATCAGTATTTTTAAGTTTTGCTTATTTATATCTATACTATAAAAAAGGAAAAAAAGAAATTGCACAAGAAATAAAAAATACAGTAAATTATAAACCAGAAAGAATAAAAAGTATTATAAAGAAAATCTTATATGTATCAATACCAATTTCATTAAGTGCTATAATGACATCTCTAGGAAAAAATATAGATTCAATAACAGTAGTAAGAGGACTAAAAGCTTTCCTAACTGAAACAGAAGCAAAAGTGCAATATGGAATATTAAGTGGAAAAGTAGACACACTAATAACATTACCACTATCATTTAATGTAGCATTTGCTACAGCATTAGTACCAACAATAGCATCTGCAAAAGCAACAAATAATATGGAAAATGCAAATAAAAGGGTTAAGTTTTCATTAATGGTTACAATGATTTTAGGTTTACCATGTACATTTGGAATGTTTATATTTGCTGAGCCAATTTTACAATTACTATTTCCAAATGCAGCATCAGGTGCGTTTTTATTACAAATAAGTGCATTAACAATAATATTTGCAGTTTTAATGCAAACAGTAAATGGAGCATTGCAAGGTTTAGGAAGAGTTATGGTTCCAGCAATAGCTTCAGCAATAGGGTTAATTGTTAAATTTATTTTAAATATTGTATTAATATCAAACCCAAAAATTGGAGTAAATGGAGCAGCTATTGCATCAGTTGTAAATGTTTTTATAGCATTTGTAATAAGTTTTTATATACTAATGAAAAGTATGAAAATAGATTTAAAAGTTTCAAATTTTATAGTAAAGCCAATTATTGCAACAATAATTATGTGTATAATTTCATATTTTATATACAATATATTATTAGGAATCCTTCCAGGAAAAATAGTTACATTAATAGCATTAATATCTGCAGTTATAATTTATGCAATATTAATAGTAATTTTAAAAATTTTTACCAAAGAAGAAATGTGTATGATTCCATATGGTAATAAGCTTGTAAAAATCCTTGAAAAGCTTGGAATATATGCGGATTAAAGAGATTAAAATATCGTTGTTTTAAAAACAAAACATAAAAAAACAGCTAAACAAAGGCAATTTTAATAAAAAAATATAAAAAAAAAGAAGGATTTTATAAAAAAAAGGCGAATATTTAAGTTGTAGAAGCAAATTCTACAGAAGATATCAAACTTTTATAGGAGGTAGTTTATAATGAACAAATCAGATTTAATCGCGGCAATGGCTGCAAAAACAGGAGAAACAAAGAAAAATGCAGAGGCAGCAGTTAATGCTTTCACAGAAGTAATAACAGAAGCTTTAGTAAAAGGAGAAAAAGTACAATTAGTAGGATTTGGTTCTTTCGAAGTTAGAAACAGAGCTGCAAGAAAAGGTAGAAATCCACAAACTAAAGTAGAAATCAAAATACCTGCATCAAAAGCTCCAGTATTCAAAGCTGGTAAAGCATTAAAAGATTTAGTTAACAAAAAATAATTAAAAATAAATGTGTGTAAAAATAAAAGGATATTAAATGTCCTTTTATTTTTATATTCTAAAAAATAATTATAAAAATATATACTTTTCTATAGAGTAAAAAAATTTGTTCATTAAAACAAAAATGGAGGATATAATGAATATATTAGATATAATAGCTAAAAAAAGAGATGGCAATGAATTATCAAAAGAAGAAATAGAATTTTTTATTAATGGATATACAAAAGAAGAAATAACAGACTATCAAGCAGCAGCACTTATAATGGCAATATATATAAAAGGAATGAGTAAAGAAGAAATTACTAATTTAACTTTAGCAATGGCATATTCAGGAGATGTATTAGATTTATCAAAATTTGGAGAAAATGTGGTAGATAAACATAGTACAGGAGGAGTAGGAGATAAAGTAACAATAATTTTAATGCCAATAATTTCTGCAATGGGAATTCCAGTAGCAAAAATGTCAGGTAGAGGACTAGGTTTTACTGGAGGAACAGTAGACAAATTAGAATCAATACCAGGTTATAAAACAAATATTTCAATAGATGAATTTATAAAAAATGTAGAGAATATAGGAATTAGTTTAATAGGTCAAACCTTAAATTTAGCACCAGCAGATAAAAAAATATATGCATTAAGAGATACCATAAGTTGTACAGAAAGCATACCATTAATAGCATCAAGCATAATGAGCAAAAAAATTGCAGCAGGAGCAAACAAGTTGGTTTTAGATGTTACAGTTGGAAAAGGTGCTTTTATGAAAAATAAAGAAGATGCAGTATTACTTTCAAAAACAATGAAGGAAATAGGAAAACTTGCAAACAAAGAAACAGTATGCGTAATAACTAATATGAACGAACCATTAGGAAAAGCAGTTGGAAATTCATTAGAAATAATAGAGGTAGTAGAAGCACTAAAAGGAAATATGCAAGAAGATGTAAAAGAAATTATATTAGAATTAGGAGCATATATAATAAAATTAGCAGGAAAAGGAAATGATTTAGAAGAAAATAAAATAAATATGATGAAAACAATAGAAAATGGAAAAGCACTTGAAAAACTAAAAGAACTTGTTAAAACTCAAGGAGGAGATGTAAGATACATAGAAAATACAAATTTATTTGAAAAAGCAAAATATATATTACCAGTAATAGCAACAAAAAGTGGATATGTAAAAGAAATTAATGCCTTAGAAATAGGAAAAATATCACAAAGTTTAGGAGCTGGAAGATTAAAAAAAGAAGATAAAATTAACAATAAAGTAGGTATAGTTTTAGAAAAGAAAACAAGTAACTATGTTAAGCAAGGTGAAATTTTAGCTTATGCGCATGGTGATGATGAAATAAAAACAAAAAACGCTGTAAAAGAGCTAGAAAATGTTATTAAAATATCTGAAGAAAATGTAGAAAAACAAGCATCTATTATAGATATAATATAAAGAGTTGAATTTAATTATTCAACTCTTCTTTCAGTTTTTGAATCCTTAGATAAGCAGATTTTCTCATATTCCTTACATTTTATTTTGTAATCTAATTGCATACACATACATCTATAATACATATAAGCTTGCTCATACTGTGCCATTGGATTAAACAATGGGTCTTTATACATATCGTACATACTTGGGTCATAGCCTAAATTATCATATTGAGAAAAATTATTAAAATCTGTATTTTTATCCATAAAACCTCCATTCTAGCAATTTATATTGCTTATAAAAAAATATTTTTTATATAATAGGAAAAAGGTACTTTCCTACATATTCGTAATATAAATATTCAAAAACTAAGTTTTATATGCTTTTTTTCTTTTAAAAATTAAAATAGATGATAGAGCAAGTATTACTAATAAAATAATTAAATTATATTTATTTATATAACTAAGTACTAAAGAATTATTAGCTTGTGAAAAAACAGGTGTTATATCAAAATTAAAATAAGGGATATATTTAATTACCAAAAAAGTATAAATACTTGCAATAGTTCCATGAAGAAGCTTACCAATAAAATATGATTTTATAGATAATCCAGACTTTGCAATAATACTAAATACTTGTAATAATACTGAAAAACCTCCAAAACCAAGTAAAAACGAACAAATAATTATATTTATAGATATCTCTTTAATAGAAATATTACTTGTAAGTTTCAAACCATTAGTAAGCTCAATGATTCCAGACAAAATAGGCTTAATAAAACTTGTATTAATATGAAAGAAATTAAATATAGGAGTAAGTATGTTGGCTAACAATGATAAAAAGCCACAATTATTAAGTATAGAAAGAACTACACTAAAAAACACAACAAAACCGCCAATTAAAACAACAGAAGATATTGCATTAGAAATACTTTTTGAAAGAACCTCTCCTAAATCTTTAAATTCAACATTTTTATTTTTATTATCAGAAAATCTATATTCTGGTTCATTATTAAATTTAGAACTCGCTTTCCAAAATCTAAATAAAAATGCTACTGTTAAGCTAGCAAGTAAATGTGTTATAAAAAGTAAAATGCCTATTGTAGAATTACTAAATAAACTAATACCAACAGTACCAATAATAAAAAGCGGACCAGAATTATTTGTAAAAGCAAGCAGTCTTTCAGCCTCTACCTTTGTACATAAACCATCATCATAAAGTTTAGATACAATTTTTGCACCAACTGGATAGCCACTAATAATTCCCATAATAAAAGCAAAAGCACCTTCACCTGGAACATTAAAAAAAGGTCTCATTATTTTGTTAAATAACTTACCTAAATAAGATATTAAATTTGTATATCCAAGTAATTCGGTAGCAATAAAAAAAGGAAAAAGAGAAGGAACTACTGAATTTACACATAATAATAAACCATCATGAGTAGCTGTTAAATTTTGCTTTGAAAAAATAACTAAAAATATTGTAAACAAAACAAATAAAAAAGGGAGTATATTATGTTTTACTGAAAGAGTAAAACATTTAAAAGAATGTTTTTGCATAGTTTCCTCCTAGAATAATATATTTATATAAATATATTACTAATATAAAAAAATATGAAATAAAGAACACTATATATTGTATTTTCGACGGGTTTATGGTATATTAAGAAAAAAGAAATGGAGGTAGAAAATATGATAGCATTAGGTTGTGACCATAGAGGATATAAATTAAAAGAAGAAATAAAAAGATATTTAGATGAAAGTGGAATAGAAATTAAAGATTTAGGAACATTCTCAGAGGAAAGAGTTGATTATCCAAATATTGCAAAAGAAGTTTCTAAAGCTGTGCAAAATAAAGAATGTGAAAAAGGAATATTAATATGTGGGTCTGGTATAGGAATGAGCATAGTAGCAAATAAATTTAAAGGAATTAGATGTGCAAATATTTCAACAGAACAAGGAGCTAAAATGTCAAGAGCACATGGTAATACAAATGTTTTAGCACTTGGTTCAGATTATTTAAGCGTACATGAAGCAATATGTATTGTAAGAATGTGGATAGCAACAGAATTTGATGGAGGAAGACATGAAGAAAGACTAAAGATGATTGACGAAATTGAAAAAGAAAATATGAAATAGAAAGGATATGGAATTATGGATAAAAAAATAATAGTAACAGGTGATAGACCTACAGGACGATTACATATTGGTCATTATTTTGGTTCATTACAAAATAGAGTTAAATTACAAGATGAATATAAAAGTTATATTTTAGTTGCAGATGTTCAAGCATTAACAGATAATTTTAATAACCCAGAAAAAGTTAGAAAAAATGTTAGAGAAGTGGTAATGGATTATTTATCAGTTGGAATAGACCCTAAAAAAACAACTATATACATACAATCTATGATTCCAGAAGTGGCAGAACTTACAGTATATTATTCAAACCTTGTTACAATTTCAAGACTTGAAAGAAACCCAACAGTAAAAACAGAAATTGCTCAAAAGAAAGATATATTTGGAGAAAGTGTAACTTATGGATTTTTAGGTTATCCTGTTAGTCAAGCAGCAGACATAACAGCATTAGAAGGAGAACTTGTTCCAGTTGGAGAAGACCAATTACCATTAATAGAACAAACAAGAGAAATAGTTAGAAAGTTTAATAGTATATATGGAGAAATTTTAAAAGAACCAGAAGCTGTACTTTCAACACAAAAAAGAATAAAAGGATTAGATGGTAACGAAAAAATGGGAAAATCCTTAGGAAATGCAATTTACTTATCTGATGATGAAGAAGTAGTAAATAAAAAAGTAATGGGTGCATTAACAGATCCAGGAAGAATAAAAAAAGATGATCCAGGAAACCCTAATATTTGTATGGTATCATATTATCATAATTTATTTAGTTCAAAAGAAGAAGTAGAAGCAGTATGTGAAGAATGTAAAGCAGGAAAAAGAGGATGTGTAGCTTGTAAGAAACAATTAGCAAAAAATATAAATAAAATGCTAGAGCCTATAAGAGAAAAAAGAAAATATTATGAAGAACATCCAGAATTAGTAGATAAAATTTTAGAAGAAGGAACTAAAGAAGCAAGAAACAAAGCAAAAGAAACAATGAAAAAGGTAAAAAAAGCAATGAAGTTAGATTACTTTGAACAATAAAGTTCTATTATAAATAAAATTAAGGAGAGAGATATGTTTACAGATTATGCAAAAATAACAGTAAAATCTGGAGATGGTGGAAACGGAGCTATGACATTTCGCAGAGAAAAATATGTAGCAGCAGGAGGTCCAGATGGTGGAGATGGTGGAAGAGGTGGAAATGTATATTTCACAGTTGACCCAGACTCTAATACATTAATTGATTTTAGATTTAAAAAGAATTTTAAAGCACAAAATGGACAAAACGGAAGCGGAAATAATTGCTATGGAAAAAGTGGAGAAGACTTATATATTAAAGTTCCACTTGGAACAGTAGTAAAAGATGCAGAAACAGGAAAAGTTGTAGCAGACCTTTCAAATCAAGGACAAACAGAGCTTATTTTACCAGGTGGGAGAGGTGGAAAAGGTAATACACATTTTGCAACCTCTACAAGACAAGCTCCAAGATTTGCTCAAGACGGAGAAAAAGGAATAGAAAAAGAACTAATATTAGAACTTAAATTACTTGCAGATGTTGGATTATTAGGGTATCCTAATGTTGGAAAATCTACATTCCTATCAAGAGTAACATCAGCAAAACCAAAAATTGCAGATTACCATTTTACAACACTAGTTCCAAACTTAGGTGTAGTAAAAACAGAATATGGAGATAGCTTTGTTATAGCTGATATTCCGGGTATTATTGAGGGAGCAAGTGAAGGAGTAGGGCTTGGAATACAATTTTTAAGACATGTAGAAAGGACAAGACTATTGCTACATTTTATTGATGTTTCAGGAATAGAAGGTAGAAGTCCAAAAGAAGATTTTTATAAAATTAACGAAGAATTAAGAAAATATAGTGAAAAATTAAGCAAAAGAAAACAAATAATAGTTGCAAATAAAATAGACTCTATGCAAAACGAAGAAAGACTAAAAGAGTTAGAAGAAATAGCAAAAAAAGAAAAATTAGAATTATTTAAAATATCAGCAGCAACAGGAGAAGGAATAAATGAACTAATGAGCTATATTTCTAAAACATTAAAACAATTACCTAAAGAAGAATTAATAGAAATTGATGAAAAAGTAGTATACACATTAAAAGAAACAAAAAATGAATTTGAAATAAAAAGAGATAATGATGAGTATATAATATCTGGTCCAGCAGTTGAAAGACTAATGGGAAGAATAAACATAGGAGATAATGAATCAATGCACTATTTCCAAAAATCACTTAGAGAACTAGGAATAGAAGAAGAACTCAAGAAAAAAGGAATAAAAGAAGGAGATACTGTAAAAATTTTAGAATGGGAATTTGAATGGTACGATTAATGAGAAAAAATAAAAATGTCAAAAATTTGTTTGACATTTTTTTGTTTGTATGATAACATTATGGCAAATATAAAAAAGGAGTGATTTACCTTGAAAAAGAAAGATGAAGAATTAAATAAAAGAGAAAAGGCTATATTAAAATTTATTGAAAAACAGGTAGATTTAAAAGGATATCCACCATCAGTTAGAGAAATTGGAAAAGCAGTAGGATTAAGTTCAACTGCAACAGTACATGGATATTTAAATAAACTAGAAACAAAAGGCTATATTAAAAAAGAATCACAAAAAGGAAGAACATTAAAATTATTAAGAGGTGGTTCAAAACAAAATGAACCAAAAGATTTCTATAGTGGAAAAGAAATGGTAGAAGTACCTGTAATTGGAAAAATAACAGCTGGTGCACCAATACTTGCTGTTGAAAATGTTACAGATACATTTCCTATACCATTAGATTTTGTTGGAAATTCTGAAGCATTTATGCTTACAGTTAGAGGAGAAAGCATGATAGAAGCTGGAATTTTAGATGGAGATTACATATTAGTAAAAAAACAAAATACAGCATCAAATGGAGAAATTGTAGTAGCATTAATAGAAGATGAAGCAACAGTTAAAACATTTTATAAAGAAAAAGACCATATAAGATTACAACCAGAAAATAGTACAATGGATCCAATAATTGTACCAGATTGTAAAATACTTGGTAAAGTAAGTGGGGTATTTAGAAAAATGTAGTAAAAATAGGAGAAGGGTATGTTAGATTTAAATCAAGATATACAATATATAAAAGGAGTAGGCCCTAATAGAGTAAAACTATTAAATAAATTGGGAATTTTTACACTAGAGGATTTAATTACCTATTATCCAAGACAATACGAGGATAGAAGTAAACCAAAAAAAATAGCAGAGCTAGTTGATGGAGAAGAAGCACTAATTGAAGCAACAGCAGTTTCTAAAATAGCAGAAATAAGAACTAGAAGAAAAAATATGACAATGTATAAACTAATAGTTGCTGACCAAACCGATAGATGTACACTAGTTTGGTACAATCAAAGTTACTTAAAAACCATATTTAAATATGGTAATAAATATAAATTTTATGGAAAAGTTTCAAAAAAAACAGGTCAAACTCAAATAGTATCACCAGTATATGATAACTTTGAAAAAAATAAAAATACAGGAAAAATAATACCCTTATACCCATTAACATATAAATTATCTCAAAATACAATTAGACAAATAATAGAAAATGGATTAGAAATTGTAGATAATAAATTAGAAGAATCAATGCCACAATACATATTAGAAAAGCAAAAATTAATAAGTTTAAATGAAGCAACATATAAAATACATTTTCCAAATAATTTTGAAGAATTCAAAAAAGCAAGAGAAAGATTAGTTTTTGAAGAATTACTAACTATGCAACTACTATTATTAAGTCTAAAGAATCAAACAACAAATAGTAAACAAGGAATAAAATTTAGTAAAGATGCTAAAATGTCAGATATAATAAATAATTTACCTTTTAAATTAACAAAAGCTCAATTAAGAGTATTAGAAGAAATAGATACAGACATGGAAAGTCCAAAAATTATGAATAGACTTTTACAAGGAGATGTTGGCTCTGGGAAAACAATAGTATCTATAATTGCAGCATATAAAGCAGTAAAAAGTGGATATCAAATGACAATTATGGCACCAACATCAATACTAGCAACACAGCATTTTGAAAGTTATAAACAAATATTAGAACCTTTAGGAATAAAATGCGAACTTTTAATTGGAAGCACAACCAAAAAAAATAAAGAAAGAATATTAGAAGAATTAAAAAATGGAAAAATAGATGTTTTAATTGGAACACATGCAATATTAGAAGACAATGTTGAATTTGCAAATTTAGGATTAGTAGTTACAGATGAGCAACACAGATTTGGAGTAAGACAAAGAAGTGTAATTGCAAGCAAAGGAAAAAATCCTGATGTATTAGTTATGACAGCAACACCAATTCCAAGAACATTAGCACTTATTTTATATGGAGACCTAGATATATCAATTATTGATGAATTACCACCAAATAGAAAAAAAATAGACACATTTGCTGTTACTAAGTCAATGGAGCAAAGAGTAAATAATTTCATTCAAAAACAAATAGAAGAAGGAAGACAAGCATATATAGTATGTCCTCTAGTTGAAGAAAATGAAGAAATGAAATTAAAATCTGTTTTAGAAGTTGCAGAGCAATATAAAGAAAAAATATTTCCACAATTCAAAGTAGAGTATATACATGGAAAAATGAGACCAAAAGAAAAAGATGAAATTATGGAACAATTTAAAAAAGGAAAAATAGATATTTTAATTTCTACAACAGTAATAGAGGTAGGAGTAAATGTTCCAAATGCTAGTATAATGGTTATAGAAGATGCTCAGCGTTTTGGTCTTGCTGCACTACATCAGCTTAGAGGAAGAGTAGGAAGAGGGGAATACCAATCATATTGTATTTTAAAATATCAAGGAACCTCTGATGTTGTAAGAGAAAGAATGAAGGTAATGACACAGTCAACAGATGGTTTTGTAATTTCAGAAAAGGATTTAGAACTAAGAGGTAGTGGAGACTTTTTTGGAACAAAGCAACATGGTATACCAGACTTTAAAATAGCTAACTTATTTGAAGATATGAAAATATTAAAGCAAGTACAAGTAATTGCAAATGAAATAATAGAAGAAGATCCAAAACTAATGAATGAAAAAAACAAAAAACTGAAGAAAATAATAGATGAAAAATTAAAGCAAAGAATAGAAATATAAAAAGAAAGAGGAATAAATATGCTAAATATTATTTTATTATTAGTTGGATTAATTATTATTGCTGTAGGAGTAATAATGATATATGATGCTCGAATATTAACAAAAAAAATGTTCAGTTTTGGAGATCAAAATGAAGCAACTAGTGGATTAAAAATATTAGGTTTTGTATTTTCAATAATAGGAGTTTTAATTATATTTTTTAATATACAATAAACTGTAATAAAAAATTTGACAAATACAAAAATTTATGTTAAAATATCTAACTGTAACCGCATAATTCAAGGTTCCATAAATGTTAACAGTAGTTAACTACCTAAAGTTTAAGGTTAGCGAGTATACAAAAAAAGGGAGGTGCCACATAATGTACGCAATTATAGAAGCATGTGGAAAACAATACAAAGTAGCAGAAGGAGATGTTGTATTTTTTGAAAAATTAGATGCTGAAGAAGGTAAAAAAGTTACTTTCGATAAAGTAGTTCTAGTATCTGAAGATGAAAAAGTACAAATAGGAAACCCTTATGTAAAAGGTATTAAAGTTGAAGGAAAAGTAGTTTCACACGGTAAAGGTAAAAAAATAGTTGTTTTCAAATATAAACCTAAAAAGAATTATAGAAGAAAACAAGGACATAGACAACCATATACAAAAGTTGAAATTACATCAATTAAAACAGCAGCTAAAAAAGCAACTAAAGTTGAAGAAAAAGCTGAAGAAAAAGTTGAAGCTTAATTTCAATTATAATAATTAAAGAGATAAATTTTTTGTAAATGGAAGGAGTGAGACTAGAATGGCACATAAAAAAGGGCAAGGTAGTGTTAAAAATGGTAGAGATAGTGAATCTAAACGCCTTGGTTTAAAAAGAGCTGATGGTCAATTTGTTCTAGCTGGAAACATATTAATTAGACAAAGAGGAACAAAAATACATCCAGGAACTAATGTTGGAAAAGGTAGTGATGATACTTTATATGCATTAGTAGATGGAAAAGTTAAATTTGAAAGATTAGGTAAAGACAAGAAAAAAGTTAGTGTTTACCCAGAAGCATAAATAAAAAGAGCATGTAAATGCTCTTTTTTCTTGTCTAATTCTAAAAAAGTATTTACAAATAAGTAATTTTGGTATAAAATATAAACATAAAAAATAATAAAGACTATAAAAAAGAGGAGTACATTTATCAATTATTTTAAAGAGAATAGAAGTCAAAGGCTGTAAGCTTCTTAAATAAAATAAATGGAAGGTAGCTTTTTTGTTGATATATCGAAAATAAAAGTAAATATATCCGCGTAAGCTGTGTTAAAAGCTAATTAAGATAAAATTAAGGTGGTACCGCGTAAATAAATTTCGCCCTTATGCATAAAAATGCATAAGGGTTTTATATTTATATACCACCAAAAATCTTATTATACATATTTTATAAAAAAGAAAGGAGAAGATTGTATGTTAGATAAGAAATATAATGCTGAAGAAAAAGAAAAAAAATGGCTTGACTATTGGAAAGATAATAAAATTTATGAATTCAAAAGAAATGGAAGGGAAATTTATTCAATAGATACACCACCACCAACAGTTAATGGAAAAATACACATAGGACATATATTTTCATATACTCAAACAGAAATGCTAGCAAGATATAAAAGACTAAGAGGATATAATATTTTTTATCCATTTGGATTTGATGATAATGGTTTACCAAGTGAAAGATTAGTAGAAAAAGAGCAAGGAAAAAGAGCACATGAAATAGGAAGAGAAGAATTTTCAAAATTATGCTATGAAACAACTGATAAGTACGAAGAAAACTTTCAAGAATTATTTAGTAAAATGGGAGTAAGTACAGACTGGAATATACATTATAAAACAGTAAGCCCATCTACAATAAAAATCAGTCAAAAATCATTTTTAGATTTAATAGAAAAAGGACATTGCTATCATAAAGAAAGTCCAGCTTTATGGTGTAATGAATGTTTAACATCAATAGCACAAGCAGAATTAGAAACAAAAACAATAAAAACAACATTTAATTATATTAATTTCAAAACACTTGAAGATAATGAAGAATTTACTATTGCAACAACAAGACCAGAATTATTACCAGCAATAGTATGTGTATTTGTTAATCCAGAAGATGAAAAAAATAAACACTTAATAGGAAAAACTGCGCACATTCCAGTAATAAATGTAGATGTTCCAATTATGGCAGATGAAAAAGTTGCTATGGACAAAGGTACAGGATTAGTTATGTGCTGTACTTTTGGAGATCAAACAGATATAGAATGGTGGAAAAAATATAATTTACCACTAAAATATATATTTACCGATAATGGAAGAATAATAGATTCTGTTCCAAATTATGGTGGTATGAAAATAAAAGAAGCTAGAAAACAAATAATTGAAGATTTGCAAGCAGGTGGATATGTAGTTAAAATAGAAGAATTAGAGCATGAAGTACAAACACACGAAAGATGTGGAAAAGAAGTAGAATATGCTGTAATGCAACAATGGTTTATAGATATAATGAACCATAAAGAAGACTTCATAAAAATAGGAAATGAAATTAATTGGCATCCATCATATATGCATGCAAGATATGATGAATGGGTTAACAATATTGCTTGGGATTGGTGTATATCAAGACAAAGATATTTTGGAGTTCCATTCCCAGTATGGTATTGTAAAGAATGTGGTGAACCAATTTTTGCAAATAAAGAAGATTTACCAGTAAATCCTTTAACAAGTGTACCAAAAATTGAAAAATGCCCTAAATGTAATTGCAAAGAATTTGAACCAGAAACAGATGTAATGGATACTTGGGCAACATCTTCTGTAACACCTCTTATAAATATGAGATATGGTGAAAAAGAAAATTATGAAGATATTTTAAAACCTATGAGCTTAAGAACAAATGCAAGTGAAATTATTAGAACATGGGATTTCTATACAATAGTAAAAAGTTTTTATCATTTTGGACAAAAACCATGGGACAATGTAATGATTTCAGGATTTGTTATGGCAAATAAAGGTGAAAAAATAAGTAAAAGTAAAGGAAATAGCAAGCATGAACCAATGGATTTAATAAATCAATATTCAGCAGATGTTATTAGATATTGGGCAGGTACAGGAAGACTTGGAACTGATATTGTATTTAGTGAAGAAACATTACTTCGTGGTAAAAAGTTAATAAACAAAATATGGAATGTTTCAAAATTTATTGAAATGCATTTACAAGATTATGAAGATAAAGAATTTAATGAATATGAATATATTGATAAATGGATATTAGGTCGTTTTCAACAAATGGAAAAACAATTTATTGATTATTTAGACCAATACGAAGTAGGATTAGCATTAAATATACTAGAAAAATTCTTTTGGGAATTTTGTGACAACTATATAGAAATTGTAAAACATAGATTATATAGACCAGAAGAATTTGGAGACATACCAAGATATAGTGGACAAAAAACAGTATATACATTACTATATAAACTATTACAAGATTTCAGTATTTTCTTCCCATTTATTACAGAAGAAATATTCCAAGAATTATACCATAGTAATATTTCTATTCATACTACAGAAATTAAAGCATTAAATTATAATTTTGATAAAGAAATCGAATTAGGAAATCAAATAATTGAAATTATAAGTCAAGCAAGAGGAGCAAAAACAAATAATAATGTTTCATTAAAAACACCAATAAAGAAACTATCAATAGGATTAAGTCCAGAGTTAAAAGATGCAATAGACAAATCAATAAAAGATTTTAAAGCAACATTGTTTATAGAAAATATTGAAGCAAAAGAAGTAGATAAAGATTATGAAATCTATGATATAGAATTAGAATTAGATAGTTAATTTCATATTTAGACTATTCATCATTTAAATAATTCATCTTTTAATTTGGGTATTAAATTGAAAAAATAACAGAGATAATGAGAACATAAGTTAAATAAAGGAGGCAAAAATAAAATGAAAATTTTAGCAGTTGGAGATATAGTTGGAGAAGGCGGATTAAAAAAATTAAAAGAAACACTACCAAAATTAAAAAAAGATGAAAATATAGATTTTGTTATCACAAATGGTGAAAATGTAGCAGGAGGAATGGGAATTACAAGAAAAGATTTTGATGAAATTTTAAATTCTGGAACAGATGTTATAACAATGGGAAATCACACCTGGGGAAAAAAAGATATATTTAATTTTATAGACCATGAAAAACTTATAAGACCAGCTAATTATCCAAAAGGTGTATGTGGAAAAGGATATGGAATATATAATTATAAATCAAAAAAAATTGCAGTTATAAATTTACTTGGTAGAACAGATATGAATGTATTAACAGAAAATCCATTTATAATATCAGAACAAATAGTAGAAAGCATAAAAGAAGAAGCAGATATAATTATAGTAGACTTTCATGCAGAGGCAACTGCAGAAAAAATAGCATTAGCAAATATGCTAGATGGAAAAGTTAGTATTGTATTTGGAACACATACACATGTTCAAACAGCTGATGAAACCATTCTTCCAAACGGAACAGCTTATATTACAGATATAGGAATGACTGGACCAAAAAATTCTGTAATAGGAATGGATATAACAGCATCATTAAAAAGATTTAAAACAACACTACCAGAAAAATATAAATTAGCAAATGGAGAATGTAATTTAACAGGATGTATTTTTGAAATAAATGATGCTAACTGTCAAATAATGTCGATAAATAGAATAAAGATTTAAGTCATGGCATAAATTGTAAAAAAAGTGTGTACGAAACTTGAAAAAATTTCCAAAAAATACTAGACATTTTTTCTCTAATATAATATAAATATAACTGTTAAAAGTTGAAACAAAAAATAAAATTTTAGGAGGAAAAAATGGAAGTTTTAAAAATTTCATCAAAATCAAATCCAAACTCAGTAGCAGGGGCTATTGCAGGAATGGTAAAAGAAAATAATCAAGCAGAAATGCAAGCAATTGGAGCAGGAGCATTAAATCAAGCAATTAAGGCAGTAGCAATAGCAAGAGGTTTTGTTGCACCATCTGGTGTAGATCTTGTATGCGTACCAGCATTTGCAGAAGTAGAAGTTGAGGGGGAAGACAGAACAGGAATAAGGATTTTAGTAGAATCAAGAAAATAGATAAATGGGGGCTGATAAAATTAGCTCCATTTTTTTTATATAGTAGGAAAGTTTTATATACATTCATTTTTTCTATTGATAATTTTCTAAAAATAATATATGATATATAAAACAATTAAGGGAGAATAATAATGAAAAATAATTTTTTTAAATATATATTTTTTATAGTAATATTGTTTTTAATAGGATATTGTATATATAACTTTGTTGGAAAAAAAGAAGATAAACAAGAAAAGCAAGAAAATGTAGAAACCACTGAAACAACAATATTTTCTGATTTAAGATTAGGTATTGCAAAATTTGATACAATAAATCCAATACTTAGTAATAATCAAAATGTACAGGATATATCAAGGCTTATATATGAACCACTTTTAAAGATATCTAAAGATAATAAAATAGAGTTATGCCTTGCAAAAGAATATACAAAACTTAACGAAACAAGTTATTTAATAAAAATAAAAGATAATGTAAAATGGCAAGATGGCAGTAAACTACAAGCAGAAGATATAAGATTTACAATAGATAAATTAAAAGAAAATCCTTCAATATATTCATATAATGTTGCAAGAGTATC
>CANPWI010000001.1 GCA_947584125.1 uncultured Clostridia bacterium | reverse complement strand
ATTGCAGTCGGATCTGATTCAGATCAAAACGGCAATTTGAAGAGGAACAAAACTTAGCAAGCTGTGCAGAGCTAGTTAGAGCTGCAAATACAAGTGGTGGAAATAACTTACTTTCAGAACTTATAGGACAGTTGCCATACGATCACCCTGCAAGAATGTATTATAAATCAATAGAAATAGCACCAGAGAAAACTTATGGATCAATTTTAAGTTCTTTGCAATCAAAACTTGGAAAATTTGATTCAAAGGAAATTGCAGAATTAACATCAACAGATACAATAGACTTTGAAGAAATAGGAAAAAAGAAAACAGCAGTATATGTTATATCTTCTGATACTCATACTGCATATGACTTCTTACTTACAATATTCTTTGCACAAATGATACAACAGCTATATGACTTTGCAGATTTAAGTGGGGGGACACTTCCTATGCCTACATATTTTATATTAGACGAGTTTGCTAACATAGGAAAAGTACCAGATTTTGATAAAAAAATATCTACAAGTAGAAGTAGAAAAATACAATTTAGTGTAATACTTCAAAACTTAGACCAACTCGAAGCAGTATATGAAAAATCTTATGAAACAATAATAGGTAACTGTGATACACATGTATTCTTAGGAAGTAACTCACAAAAAACAGTCGAATATTTCTCAAAAGCACTAGGAGAAAAGACTGTTTCAAGAGATAGTATATCAGTAAATAAAGACAGAAACAATTGGATGCAAGGAAAGAGTGTGTCAGATCAAATCAATGCAAGGGCACTTTTAACACCAGATGAACTTAGAAGGTTTGATAATGATTACTGTATAATATTTGAAAAAGGAGTAAGACCAATAAAAGCAAAAAAATATTACTACTTCTTAAGACCAGAAGCTAAAAAGCTTGCAGAATTTACATTAAACCATAATGAATCAAGAGATATAGATAGAGGACCTTGGAGAAAGTATAATCCATATAATCCTTATGTTGAGGAGAAAAAAGGTGGAGGAGTTCAAGATTTAAAAGTAGAAAGCCTAGACGATTTATTCGAGGAAGAACCTAGCGAAAAACAAGAAAATATAGAAATAAAGCAAGAAAAAAAAGAAACAAATCTAAAGGAAGATGTTGCTCCTATACTTCCACAAGATATAGTAGAAGATATGGCAGAACCAGTAAATGATCAAACACAAGAAGAGATAGATCTACAAAAAGAATTAGAAGCAAAATTTGATGAATTATTTGGACCAGCAGATGAAAAATAAAAGATACAAAATAGCAGTAATATTTATTAAAAAATAAATATTATTGCTATTTTAATATTTAAAAAACTATTCACATTTTAAAATTACTATGCTAAAATAATGATATCAGAAAGCACAAGATATAAAATAAAGGGAGAAACTAATGAGTAAGTTTTTAAAAAAAATACCATACGTAATAGGAATAGTATTACTTGCCTATGTGCTAATATTAAATATAATATATACTGTAGAATTAACATTGAGAGAATTTGTTGTAGTAAATATAAATACCATATCAAATATTGCTATTCCAGTATTAATAATGTGTTTAATTTTATTTTTAAGTAAAATTATGAAAAAAGTGTCACATAAAATAAATGACAAATGGTTTTTCTTTTTAGGATTAATAGTAATATATATAATAGTACAATTACTATGGGTAGATAATAGATTTATATGGCCAAATGCAGACCAAAAGTATACTTACCAAATTGCTGCTTCTATGAAAGATGGCAATATGGAGGAAGTTATAGCAAATACTAATAACATATATGGTGGAGACACATCAATGAGAACATATTTAGAGTGCTATCCACAGCAGTTCACATTAGCCTTTGTATGGAATATATTATTTCACATATTTAATAGTACAAACATTTATATTATTTTACAGTTCAATGTATTTTGCAATGTTATAACCGCTATTTCAACATTTTTAATATGCAAGGAGCTATCTAAAAAATATAACATCAATAAGTATTTAGGCGTTATACTCATATTTACATTCTTACCATTAATACTACTTTCAATATTTGTCTATGGTGATATACCAGGACTTGCATTTTCAATGCTAGGAACATATTTAATCATAAAATATGTAAATGATAAAAAAATAAGATATGCAATATTTTCGGCGCTATCACTTTCTTTAGCGTATATGATTAGGACAAATATATTAATATTTGTTGTAGCAATACTAATTTACTTATTCTTAGATATGATATCAAAAGGAGAAACTAAAAAAACAATAAAAGATATTTTAGTTAAAATAGGTGTAGCAATAGGAATCATCATAATAGTATTTACACCAGGGACAATAGTAAAAAATTACTATGTTAGCAAATTGGACATAAATAAAGATATTTCATTTCCAATGAATGGTTGGATTTGTATGGGAATGTTGGAAGAAAAAGCTGCTGGATGGTATCATTATAATCTAGCAAATTTAAGATATTCAAGTTCAGAGCCAGAGAACATTAAGAATGTATATAATTACTTAATAAAAGAAAGGCTAAAAGATTTTAAAGAAAATCCAAAAGAAATGTCAGAATTTTATCTTAGTAAAACACGCTCAACATGGGCAGAACCAAGCTTTGGAGGATTAATGTATAATCAAAATTTTCAATATAAAGAAGAAGATGTAGATACTACATTTACATTTGGATATTATTTTGTACAGAATTATCAAAAAGTTTTGATATTTATAATATTTAGTGGAAGTATATTAGCATTAATAAAAAACAGAAAAAATTTATCAAATGAAATAATATTACTAATAACAATATTTATAGGAGGATTTTTATTCCATCTATTGTGGGAGACAAAATCAAGATATGTATTTCCATATATAATGGTATTAATTCCAATTGCAACAATTGAAATAAATGCCAAAAATATACTTCAAAAATTTAAAAGGAAGGATGAAAAATGAAATTTGTACACATAGCAGATGTTCACTTTGATATACCATTTACAATACTAGAAACAAAAGATTTAGCAGAAACAAGAAGGTTAGAGCAAAGAAATAGCTTTAAAAAAGTAATTGATTATATTAAAGAAAATAGCATTCCATATTTATTTATATGTGGAGATTTATATGAAAATGAGTACATCAAACTCTCTACAACAGATTACATAAATAAATTATTTGAAACAATTCCAGATACTAAAATATATATTGTACCGGGAAATCATGATCCTTATCTAAAAAATTCATACTATGAAAAATATAATTCTTGGGCAAAAAATGTAACAATATTTAAAGAAAAACTAGAAAAAATAGAAGACGAAAATGTATGCATATATGGATATGGTTTTGAAGATTTTTATATGAAAAGATTTGAATATGAAAATATAGAGCTTGACAAAAGCAAGATAAACATACTTCTAACACATGGAACAATAGATGGTGCAAGAGAAGATGAAATGCTATATAACCCATTATCATTATCAATATTAAATAATATAGGATTTGATTATATAGCACTTGGTCATATTCATAAAAAAATAGTAGACGAAGGTAAAAATATTGTATATCCAGGCTCTCTTATTTCACTTGGCTTTGACGAATTAGGAGAGCACCGGAATGATAGTACGGAGAAATAGATTTTGTTTCAAAAAAGGTAAGTACAGAATTTGTAAAAGTAGATGAAAAAGAATTTGCAGAAAAACAAATAGATATAACAGATATAAATTCTTATGAAGAACTGATAGAAACAATAAACAATGAAGAATTTAGCAAAGATAAATACTGGAAAATAAATCTTATAGGAAATAGAAATATAGAGGTAAATACTAATAAAATCTTAAAACTTTTAACACATCAAAATGTGATAAAAGTAAAAGATATGACGAAAATAGGAGTAGATTTACAAAAGGAAGCTAAAAAGAATAACTTAAAAGGTATATTTGTAAAAAAATTATTACAACAAGCGGACAATGATCCAAAAAACAGTGAAAAAATTTATAAAGCCATAGAAATTGGACTAAATGCATTTGAAAAATAGAAAGGAAAATTTTAATGCAAATTAAAGAAATTAAGATAAATAATTTTGGAAAATTAACTGATAAAGAAATAAAACTTGAAGATGGTATAAATGTTATATATGGAGAAAATGAAAGTGGAAAATCTACTCTCCTTAAATTTATAACCAGTATATTTTATGGAATAAGCAAAAATAAAAATGGACAAAAAATTAGTGACTATGATAAATATACGCCTTGGAAAGAAGGAGAGTTTTCAGGAAAAATAGATTATGTTCTTGATAATAACGAAGAATATGAAGTGTATAGAAATTTTTACAAAAAGAATCCACAAGTTTTTGACAAAAGTGGAAATGATATAAGCAAAAATTATGCAATTGATAAAACCTACGGAAATCAATATTTTTCAGAACAAACTAAGGTTGACGAGGAGCTATTTAATATGTCACAAGTGATAGCACAGCAAGAAGTAAAACTTGATGAAAAGAAACAAAACACTTTAATACAAAAAGCATCAAACATTATGCTAACAGGAGAAGACGATATTTCATATAAAACAGTTTTATCAAAATTAAATAAAAGACAAACAGATGAGATAGGAACTTTGAAAAGCCCTACAAAACCGTTATATTTAGTTACCAAAAAAATAGAAGAATTAACAAGAGATAAAGAAGAGTTAGAAGAAATAGAACCACTTCAATATGAAATAGAAGATGAAAAAAATTTGCTATTAGAAAAAATTAGTGAAGCAGGGAAGGAATTAGAGATTCTTCAAGAATTGCAAAAGGTACAAGATAACGAAAAGATAGAAGAAGAAAAAATAAATATAAACAAAACAGCACAAGATGAAATTAAAATGCAAAGGGAAAATTTAGAAGAAAGTCTAAATCAAATAAAATTAGAAAAAGGTAAAAAAAGTTCAAAAATTACATATATAATATCAATAATATTGCTTATCATTGGACTTATATTATACTTTATAAATCAAAAAATCGTAGGCTTATCCTTGGCAGGAATTGCAATAGTAGTAGCTTTAGTAGGACTAATATTAAACTTAAACAAAAATAAAGCTATAAAAAAAGCAAATGAACAAAAAGAAAGAGAAATAGAGCAAATAAAAACAAAGATAGAATTATTAGAAAATGAGATTAAAGAAAAAGAAAAAGTAATACAGAGTAGAAAAGATGAAATACAATCAAATATTGAATTACAAAAATCCAATTTAAAAAATAGATTTTCAAAATTACAAAACGTAGAAAATATATTAAATAACAAATTAGAAAATAGAAATATAATCGAAGAACAAAATTTAATAAATGAATTAAAATTAGAATTAACAAAATTAGAAATGAGACAAAATGAAGGAATAAAAAAATTAGAGAATCTTACAAAAATAGAAGAAGAATTAGAGAACCTTAAAGAAGAATATCAAAATCTAATAGAATATAATGAATCTATCGAAATTGCAAAAGAAGCATTAGAAGATGCTTACTTAGAAATGAGAGAAAAAGTAACGCCAAAATTTACTGTAGATTTATCAGAGGCTATAAAAAATATATCTAGTGGAAAATATAAATCAGTTAAAGTAAATGAAGAAAATGGATTAATGGTTGAAACTGAAAATGGAAATTACGTTTCAGCAAATGTTCTAAGTGTAGGAACTGTTGATGAGCTATATTTATCTCTTAGAATATCAAGTATAAACGAACTTGTAAAAGAAAATATGCCAATAATCTTAGATGAAACTTTTGCATATTTTGACCAAAAGAGATTAGAAAATGTTCTAGAATTTTTAAATAAAAATTATGGAGATAGACAAATAATTATATTAACTTGTACAAATAGAGAATGTAATGCCCTAGAAAATAAAAAAATACAATATAACAAGATAGTTCTAACTAATTGACAATACTTAAAAAAGATTATATAATACCAAAGGCAAGTTAAATAGTGAAGAAAGGGGAAATATAATGTTCCAAAGATTAGAAGATGTAGAAAAAAGGTATGACGAGTTAACAGAAAAGATAAGCGACCCAGAAGAGATTGCTAAAACAAACTCTTGGCAAAAACTTATGAAGGAACACTCAGAACTTACTCCAATAGTAGAAAAATATAGGGAATATAAAAAAGCAGAAAAAACAATAGAAGAAAACGAAGAATTACTAAAAGACCCTGAACTTAAAGAATTAGCACAAATGGAAATAGATGAAGCAAGAGAAAGTTTGCCTAGAATAGAAGAAGAATTGAAAATACTTCTAATACCAAAAGATCCAGACGACGATAAAAATATAATATGCGAAATAAGAGCAGGAGCAGGAGGAGAAGAAGCAGCACTATTTGCAGGAACTTTGTTTAGAATGTATTCTATGTATGCAGAAAAAAAACACTGGAAACTAGATGTATTGAATGAAAATGAAACAGAACTTGGTGGATATAAAGAAATAACCTTTATGATTACAGGAAAAGGAGTATATAGTAGACTAAAATTTGAAAGTGGAGCACATAGAGTTCAAAGAGTTCCAGATACAGAGAGCAGTGGAAGAATACATACATCAGCTGCAACAGTAGCAATATTACCAGTTGTAGAAGATGTAGAAATAGAAATAAATCCAGCTGATATAAAAATGGAAGTATATAGAGCATCAGGTGCAGGAGGACAACATGTAAATAAAACATCATCAGCAGTTAGATTAATTCACGAGCCAACTGGAATAGTTGCAGAATGCCAAACAGAAAGATCACAAGTACAAAACAGAGAGTATGCAATGAGATTATTAAAATCAAGATTATATGAAATGGAAAAACAAAAACAAGATGAAAAACTTGCAAATGAAAGAAAAAGTCAAGTTGGAACAGGAGATAGAAGTGAAAAAATTAGAACTTACAACTATCCACAAGGAAGAATAACAGATCATAGAATTGGCTTAAGCATATATCAAATGGAAAACTTTTTAAATGGAGACTTAGATGAAATGATAGATGCACTAATTACAGCAGATAGAGCAGAGAAACTAAAAGGAGACGAATAAAATATGGAGAATGAATTATTAAACGAAAACTTAGACAAATTAATAGAAACAGCAAAAGCTGTAAGAAAAAATGCATATACACCATACTCAAACTTTAAAGTAGGAGCTGCTTTACTTACAAAGACTGGAAAAATTTATTCAGGATGCAATATAGAAAATGGAGGAATAATGTCTATCTGTGCAGAAAGAGTTGCATTCACAAAAGCTGTATCAGAAGGAGAAAAGGAATTTGAAGCAATACTTGTCGTCGGCGGAAAAGATGAGCTAATATATACAACTCCTTGTGGATACTGTAGGCAATTTATGACAGAATTTTGTAAGAAAGACTTTATAGTTTGCATGTATTATGGAGATGGAAAAATAGTTAAGAAAACTTTAGAAGATTTATTACCAGATAATTTTATGCTAAACAAATAATTAAATGGCAACTGCATAAAACAAAATAAAAGTGCATAAATTTAAATGAGGTGTATAATTTTGACTATACTGAAAAACACTTTATTAGGGCTATTTTTTGGAACGTTTGGAACTACAATTCGGTGGAATAATAGGAGTAAAATTTAACAATACTTCAAATAAATTGCTTAGTTTTGTTTTATCATTTGCCTCAGGCTTAATGATGGCAATTGTATGCTTTGACTTAATTCCAGAGGCAATTTCTGTATCAGATTTTGCAAGTACAATAACAGGAATAGTATTTGGGATAATAGTTATGATAATCTGTGATATAGTGGTACAAAACAAGATACAGACTAAGAAAAATAAATATCAAAAAAATAATTTACTAAAAACAGGCATTGCAGTTGCTATAGGACTTGCACTTCATAATTTGCCAGAAGGTTGAGTAAAAAGTAGAACGCAAAAAAATGCTTGAAATAATTTGAGTTTATTATAGAAAGA
Organism: uncultured Clostridia bacterium; assembly: GCA_947584125.1. Taxonomy (GTDB): domain Bacteria; phylum Bacillota; class Clostridia; order TANB77; family CAG-508; genus CANRMR01. Next base: position 44,187 of record CANPWI010000001.1, on the reverse strand, counting down.
AAGTTAGAACATAGCTTTCTTTTTTTTGTTAAAGGAGGAGAATAAAATGCAAGAAAAAGATTCAATACAAATATTAGAAGAAATGGGAACAGGAATGTTTTGTAATATAGAATTGCCATTAACTAATTCAATGAAAAGTGATGTTATATCAGTTTATTTAGGAAAGGACAAAGACGGAAGATATAACTTTTTTGATGGTGGAGGAGCAATAGGAACATTTAAAATGTCAAAAGAATTTATAATAAATAGAGAGATAAAAATAGCAAAATTAAATAATGAAGAAAAAACAAAAGATTTATATAATATATTAAAAAAGCAAGAAATAAGGGACAAGCATAAAACGAGAGATAGTAGGTAAACGAGTTGTAGAAATACAATTCGTTTTTTCCTTTTACATAACAGCAAAGCAACATAGTCATTTTTTAATGACTAAATTTTAATGAAAGGAGGAACTACAAATGTCAAGGACAAAAGTAATTGCCATTGCAAACCAAAAACGGTGGAGTAGGTAAAACTACGACAGCTCTTAATTTACGGAGTAGGTTTAGCGAAAAATGGAAAGAAAGTATTGCTTGTAGACGCAGATCCACAAGGCGACCTTACAACTTGTTTAGGATATAGAAATCCAGATGAACTTGAAGAAACAATAGGAACTGTACTAGATAAAGTAATAAAAGATGTTCCATTAGAAGAAAATGAAGCTATATTACATCATAGCGAGGGAGTAGATTTAGTGCCATCTAATATCGATTTAGAGGCAATAGAAGTAGGTCTTGTTAATAATATGAGCAGAGAATATATGCTAAAAGGTTATATTGATGAAGTAAAAAGTAAATATGATTATGTAATTATTGATTGCAGACCTAGTTTAAGTATGATTACACTTAATGCACTTGCGTGTAGTGATAGTGTAATAATACCAGTACAAGCTCATTATTTATCGGCAAAACGGAATGACACAACTAATTCAAACAATAAATAAGGTACGAAAAAGAATAAACCCTAATTTGAAAATTGATGGTGTTTTAATTACTCTTGCAGATATGCAAACAAAAGTAGGAAAAACAACATTTCAAACACTTCAAAATAGTTATGGTAGTAAAATAAAAATCTATGACACAATTATTCCACAAGGAGTAAAAGCAGTTGAGGGAACAATGGCAGGAAAAAGTTTATTTGCTTATGATAAGAATAGCAAACCAGCTATTGCCTACGATAATTTTTGTAAGGAGGTATTGAAAATTGAAAAACAAAGAACTAGAAATGAATTTGCCAACGCTAGATGATATTTTAGAGCCTGTGCAACGGTAAGGATATTTTGAACATTGAAAAAGCAATTCCAATACCATTAGACAAACTATTTGATTTTCCAAATCACCCTTTTAAAGTAAATGATGATGAAGAAATGAAAAATATGATAGAAACAGTAAAAACAAGTGGAATAATAGTGCCGTTAGTAGTGAGGCAAAGAGCAGATGGAAATTATGAAATTATTTCTGGACACAGAAGAAAAATGGCAAGTCAAAAAGCAGGATTAAAAGAAGTGCCTTGTATTATTCGTAATCTAAGTGATGATGAAGCAACAATAGTAATGGTAGATAGTAATATGCAAAGGACAAAAATACTACCAAGTGAAAAGGCATTTGCATATAAAATGAAGTTAGAGGCAGAAAAACATCAAGGAAAGAGAAACGATTTAACTTCGTGCCAAGTTGGCACAAAGTTACGAACTGATGAAAGAATTGCAAAAAATAGTGAAGATAGTGCTAGACAAATTCAAAGATATATTCGATTAACTGAACTAATACCAGAATTACTAAAATTAGTAGATGAAGAAAGAATAGCATTTAGTCCAGCTGTTGACTTATCATATCTAACAGAAGATGAACAATATGTAATACTTAACATTTATGATTATGATGAAAAAACGCCTAATGTATCACAAGCAAAACATCTAAAAATGTTAAGTCAAGAGGGAAAACTTACAGCAGACAAAATTGAAGAAATAATGGGAGAACAAAAACCTAATCAAGTAGAAAAATTTAAGTTAAACAAAGAAAGAATACAAAAAATACTTCCTAAAAATATTCAAACAGAAAAACAAGCAGAAGATTTTATTGTAAAATGTATTGAAGAACACAACGAGAGGGAGGAAAAAAAGCGAAATTATGAACGCTAGGATTATGCCCAAAAATCGAGGGAGTATTTTTTATAAAATTTCCCCTTACAAACCCCTTTTTAATACTTACTCTTTTACTTACTGAAAAGAATATTTTATAAATATATAAATTAGTAAAAAAAACAAGAATTACACCTTTGTTTTCCTCCCATAAAGTTACTAAAATAAACTCAAAGGGAGGAATGAGATATGAGAAAAATTATTTTAATTATATTTATAGCAATGATTTCAAGTTTTAGTTATTATGGATCAGTAAATGAAAAAGGAGAAAGAATAACAAATTTTGAAAATGTAATGCAAAATCAAGATAGTATGGTGCAAAAGGAAATTTCAAATCAAAAAGAAATACAAGAAAACAATATAGAAATGCAAAATAAAGAAGAAAAAAATCAAGAACAACAAGAGAGTGCAAAAAAAGTAGATACATCAATGAGTGATAATAAAACAGGAAGTAAAGTCCAAGTTAAAAATGAAGTAAAAAAAGATATACAAGAACAAGGAAATACTATAAACAATAAAACACAAGATACAAAAACTACAACGAACACCAATACAGAAAATAGTAGCAAAGAGCAGAATGTAGATATTTCTCAAAATAATAATTATACAGAGATAGAAGTAAAGGTAGCACCAAAAACAGAATGTATAGGAAACAATCACAAAATTGATGGTGGAAATACAGGAAAATGGTTTGAAACAAAGGAACAAGCAGATAATTACTATAATACAGAAATAGAAAAATGGGGTAAAGAATGGGAAAGTGGCAAGATAGACAAATCAGAATACTTAAAAAAATGTCCATCAGGGTATGAAGTATGGACTTGTCCACAATGTCAAAAATGGACAATAAATTTTTATTATAGATAAAAAATAAATATAAAGAATTATGGAACAAGTATAGTGCTTGTTCTTTTTTTTAGTTAGGAGGAAATTATAATGTTAAAACAAATAAATAAATTTAAAAAAGTAATAGCATTTATGTTTATACTAATAACATTATTTAGTACAGCACAACCTATATTTGCAGTTTCAAGTTCAGGAAGTGAAAAATGGGTAGCTGGTCAATGGGATTCACAAGTTTATACAACAGATAATACTGGTAGTGTAGGAATATTATTAAGAAGATTAGTAAATTATACAACTCGAGAAATGATAACAGTATTTTGTAGTGAACACGGAGTTGATTGCAAAACAGGAACAATACACGAGGCAACGCATACAAAACCATCAGATGAAAAAATGAAACAAGCGTGTCGAGTAGCATATTTTGGATGGTATTCAAAATATGGTAATTATGTTATAGACGGTGGAATAATGGCAGAAGGAATGAAATCAAGAAAAATGGACTATGTCTATACACAACAAATGATATGGGAAGTATTAGGACAATCTAGTGCAACATTTAAAGACGCCAGCATTCAAAGTGGATATGTGAATTTTAAAAATGAAATAAATTCAAAAATACAAAATATAAAAAGGCAACCTAGTTTTGTAAATGATACAATAATAGTAGAATGTGGGGAAACCAAAGAAATAACAGATTCAAACAATGTATTAGCAGACTATGTTAGTTTTGATAAGACAGTTGATGGAATAAGAATTACACATACAAAAGGTCAAAACACACTATCAATTACAGTAGATGAAAGTTGTACAAGAGAAAATTATACAATATCAGAAAGTACAATGAAAAGTTGGGGAGTTATAAAAGAAGAAACAGCAGATAATGATACAACAGTATATTTTGTGTTTCAAGATGGAGTTCAAAACCAATTATATGCTTTAAATTATAATGATCCAGTAACAATGTTTTTAGATATGCAAATAAATCTTTTTGGAAATTTAGAGTTAAGCAAATTAAACACTAATGGAGACTTAGTTGATGGAGCAGTATTTAATGTAACAGGAGAAAACGGATTCAATCGTGATGTAACAGTAACAAATGGAAAGATAAAGTTAGATAAATTAAAAAGAGGGACTTACTATGTAAAAGAAAAATCAAGTCCGACAGGTTATTTACTAAATACTGAAACTTATACAGTAGATGTAAAACCTAATCAAACAGCAACACAAGCAATAGTAAATACAGAGCCAACAGGAGAAATAACAGTTACTAAAACAAATACAAATGGAGATAAAGTACAAGGGGCAAAATTTCAAATAATTGCAAGTGAAGATATATATAATGTAGCTAGAACAGTAAAGCATTATACAAAAGGCGATATAGTGGCAACAATTACAACCAATAGTACAGGTATTGCAAGTAAATCTAATTTGCCACTTGGGAAATACAAAGTAAAGGAAATTGAAGTACCACAGGGTTACTTATTGAATACGGAACAAAAAGAAGTAACATTAAAATATAAAGACCAAAACACCAATGTTATATTTGGAAGTGTTACAGTGGAAAATACAGAGCCAACAGGAAACTTAACTATTGAAAAAACAGATAAAGAAACAGGAAATAAAAATAGAATTGATGGAACAAGCCATCACGGAGACGCAACACTTAAAGGAACAGTATATACTTTATATGCAAAAGAAAGAATAACAAATGTTGCAGGAACAATAAAATATTTTGAAAAAGATGAACAAATTGCAACATTTACTTTTGATGAATTTGGAGTTGCTAGTATAGAAATAACAAACAATAATACTCCAGCTCAAATAAGTATAGATGGTACAAAATTAACAGGATTACCAATGGGACAATACTATGCAAAAGAAACAATAGTGCCAACAGGTTATATGCCAGACACAAAAGTGTATGATTACACATTTTCGTACAAAGATATGAATACAAAAGTTATAGAAATAGCAGGAACAGTTACAAATATAGTACAAAAAGCACCTTTTGAAGTAATAAAAATAACCTCAAATAATAATGCAGTAGCAGAAACAGTAGAGGGAGCAGAGTTTACAGCAATACTTTCAAAATATGTTACTTTTTATGGTAGCTTTGATGAGGCAAAGAAACATCTAGATGAATTTGCAGAAGATGAATATTCAATTTTTAAAACAGGAAGTAATGGACACGGAACATCTAGTTTATTGGCGTATGGCGAATATACAGTAAATGAAACCTATACACCATCTCCAGAAATAGAAACAGTAGAGCAATTTTATGTAACAATAGATAAAGATAGCAAAACACCAGTAAAAGAACTTGTAGCAAATGACTATCCTTTCGAGGCATATATTAAATTACAAAAGCAAGATAAAAAGACAGGAAAATTTGTAACTTATTCAAATGCAACTTTTGAATTATACAGACAAAATGAAGATACAAATAAATGGGAACAAGTTGAATGTAAAGTAGGAGATAACTATTATAAATCTTGGACAACTAATAGTGAGGGTGTAGCAAAAACAGAAACAAAGCTTGAGGCAGGAAATTACAAACTATCTGAAGTAAAAATTCCGACAGGTTTCATACAACTAGACGGAGAACTAACATTTAGAGTAGATAATAGAAATTCAACTTTAAATTATGACAAAGATTTTGACGCTTGGATTACAGTAACAGCAAAAAATGAACAACCAACAGGAACACTAAAATTAAATAAAAAAGTAGCATTAAGAGAAGATATGGACAAAACAATGATAAAAGATATTGATTTTACAAAAATATCTTTTGAATTAGTAACAGATGAAAAAATAATTGACTATGCTGACGGATCAACCATATATGAAAAAGGAAAAGTAGTAGGAAAATATAATCTAAAAGCTGATGGAACTTTAACAATTACAGACTTGCCAATGGGACGCTATTACTTAAAAGAATTAACAACAATAGATGGAGCAGTATTAGATGAAACAGAACACAAAATTGTATTTGAACAAAAGGATACGGTAACAAAAGAATATATTGTAGAAAAAGACATTGAAAATAAAACAACAGCAATAGAAATTAGTAAAACAGATATTACAGGAGAAAAAGAACTAGTTGGTGCAAAACTAATTGTAACAGACGAAAATAATGAAGTTATAGATAGTTGGGTATCTACTGAAAAAAGTCATAAAATTGAAGGATTAAAGATAGGAAAAGAATATACGCTAACAGAGAAAATATCTCCAAAATCTTTTGTAAAAGCAACTTCAATAAAATTCACAGTACAAAATACAGCAGATATACAAAAAGTTGTAATGATAGATAAACAAGTAACAGTATCAAAAGAAGATATTGGAGGAAAAGAAGTTGAGGGAGCAGAGCTAAAAGTAGTAGATAAAGATGGAAATGTTGTGGATAGTTGGACATCAACCAAAGAAAAACACCCAATAAACAATTTGGTAGAAGGAGAAACTTATACATTATATGAGGATTATGCTCCAGACACATTTGTAATATCAAATAAAATAGAGTTTACAGTTACAACAGACAAAGAAACACAAGAAATAAAAATGATAGATAAAATGGTAGAAATATCAAAAGTAAATATAGCAGGCGAAGAATTAGAGGGAGCAACATTAGTTGTAACAAGTATGAAAACAAAAAATATAGTAGATAAATGGATATCAACAAAAGAGCCACATAAAGTTAGTAACTTAATTGAGGGCGAAAGCTATGTACTTCACGAAGAAATTGTAGTTGACGGGTATGTAAAAGCAACAGATATTGAATTTACAGTAACGGAAGATAAGGAAACACAAAAAATAGAAATGATAGATAAAGTAGTTGAAATTATTAAAACTGATTTAGTTACTGGTAAAGAACTAGAGGGAGCAGAGTTACAAGTAGTAGATGAAGATGGAAATATAATAGATGAGTGGGTGTCAACAAAAGAGCCTCACAGAGTGATAGGTTTGGAAGAAAATAAGAACTACAAACTAATTGAAAAGACAGCTCCATACGGATTTGAAATGACAGAAGAAATAGCTTTTACAGTAACAGAAGATAAGGAAACACAAAAAATTGAGATGAAAGATATGCCTATTTTAAAAGACATTAGAGTAGTAAAAGTAGATAACAAAACAAAAGAAATTATCAAAGATAAATTTAGTTTTGGAATTTACGAAGATAGCGAATGCACAAAACTAATCAAAGAAATAAAATCAAACAAAGAGGACGGATTTGTTACTTTTGAAGATATGCGTTTTGGCACATTCTATATAAAAGAGTTAAAATCTCCAAAGAATTACGAATTATCTAATAGAGTAGTAAAAGTAGAGATAAATGATAAAGGAGTTTTTGTAGATGATACGGAAATCAAAGAAGAAAATACAGTATATAGTTTTGAATTTGAAAATCAAAAAATAGAAACTCCAAAAACACGGTGATACAAGAAATATATTATTAGCAACAAGTATTTCTATTATTTCACTACTAGGAATTGCAGTATTAGTAGTTATAAAATTAAAAAATAGAAATAAATAAAAATCATATAAGCAAAATGGTGGCCAATAAGTAGCCACCATTATTGCTTGAAAAGGAGTGAAAAATGGCAAAGTATAATATAGCTCAAATACAAAAAATGATTGATAGACTAGCAGAAATAGGAGTAAATACAGAGAAAGCAATATTAAATATGCAGTTTGAAGATTTAGAAAAAATGCCTAATTATACAATAACAGATATAAAAACATTGATTAGTTTAAGAAAGGCAATAAGGAAAAACAAGAAAGCATTATTCTTATTTTTAGGCGAAGAAGTATAGTAATATAGAAAAATTAAAAACGAGAGGAGGGAAGAAATTGGCAAAAGAATTAACTAGAAAAGAAAAGCAAATAACAGAATTATATTTTGAAACAACATTAAATGTAGGGAAAAATGTAGACAACTGGATTTCGTTTTTAAAAAGAGCAAGTTTTAATTATAAATACAGGTTTGATGAACAAATATTGATATATGCACAAAGACCAGATGCAATAGCTTGTGCAGAAACAACAATATGGAATAAAAAATTAAAAAGATGGATAAATAAAGGCTCAAAAGGAATAGCTTTAATAACAGAAAGTGAAGGAACACTTGGATTACGATTTGTTTTTGATGTATCAGATACTAATAGTAATGTTTATGGTAGAAAATTTAAACTATGGCAAGCTGAAGAAAGATATACAAATGATATTATAGAATCATTAGAAGATAAATTTGGAACAATGGAAGATAAAAGTAGTTTGCCATTTGCAATAATATCAACAGTATATAATCGTGTAGTAGATAATATTCAAGACTATTTAGAAGAATTAAAGCCTGTAATAGCTAATAGCAAATTAGAAGAATTAGATAATGGACAATTAGAAAATACATTTTTAGAATTAGTGTTATATAGTACAATGGGTTTAACAATGTCAAGATGTGGGTTAGATGTAAATGACTATATTCCAAAAGAATGTTTTTCAGGAATAGAAAAATTTAATACTTTTGAAACAATGTCTATACTTGGAACAGCAACTAGGGATTTTTCAAAAGAAATATTACTAGAAGTTTCAAAGACAGTAATAAATGTGCAAAAACAAGAAAAAAAGAAAAATTATACATTAGAAAAAGAAAAACAAAGCATTTATAATAAAGTAAATGAGAAAGGAAGTGTTGAGAATGAATCTAACTTACACAATGAAAGGAAATTATTTAATACCAGACCTAACGATAGAAAAAACAAAACAGAAAGTGAATCTAGGCAAGTTCGCCAAAATGAGATTGAAATATCTAAAAGAAAACAAGAGGGGGACTTATACAATGCTAGTAGCGAGCAACAAACTAACAGACCATTTGACAGCAATAGAAGAAACAGCAAAGAACAGAATAACACAGATAGTAGAGAAGATGAAACAACAATATGGAATAACAGAGAAAATGAAAGCAAGCAATCAAATGGAATGGATAGGACAAATGAACAATATTCAAGCAACAGCAGAGCAGATAGTAGTGAGAGAACTAATTTACAATTAAAACAAAATTCTGATAGATTACTTGCAGAAAAACTAGATAAATTTTTTCAAGATAATGATATATTTGACACAGAAAATGATGATAGAACAGATGAACAGAGATTACAAGAAGTAGAAGATAGTTTAAAAAGCACAGGAGAAATATCAAATACAATTAAATATTTGCAGGAAGTAAAAAAAGCAGAAAATGATGATATAGAATTTACGAATCAAATAGACTATTTTATAAATGAATTAGAGCAAGTGTATGCAAAATTAGAAAAAGAAGTAGATAATACTTCTTTTTTTGATGAAGAAAAAACAAATACAACAGATATAGATAACAAAGAAAATTATACTTTTGTTGTAGGAGATATTATTTATATAGGTTTTCAAGAATTTACTATTTCAAATATAGATAATCAAACAATAACAATGTATGATAATCAATTTCCATTAGACCAGAGAACAGTAGAAATAAAAGATATATTAGAAAAAATAGCAGAAAATCCTATGAATGACTACTTAAAAGATAGAAAAGTACCAAAAGTAGCAGAAAAAGTAGAAAGTGCTTTCAATAAGTGGCTAGATACATTTTTAGAAGAAAAAGAAATTGATTTAGGGCAAGTTATTGAAATAAAGACAGAAACTAATACACATTATTTTGAAGTTGGAAATATTGTTGATAATATAAAAGCTACTACACCAGAAGAACAAGCAGGAATAAAAGATATGATAGTCAAAATAGACTTTCATAATGGAGATGTAGTAGATTATTTTAGACATTTAGCAAAAGCATTATCAGAAAATTATGATAAGCAACAAGAACACGAAGAACAAATAGAGAATATAAAAGAACAGAAACAAATAGCAGAAAAGCTAATTAAAAAGAATAAAAATATTGAATATTTTGATTTACACCCAGAAATACCTAACGAAGAAAGAAACAATTTCAAGATTGCAGATGATAATTTAGGAGTTGGAACAGCAAAAGAAAAATATAAAAATAATGTTAAAGCAATAAAAGTATTGAAATTATGTGAAGAACAAAATAGGTATGCAACACCAGAAGAACAAGAAATTTTAAGCAAATATGTAGGTTGGGGAGGTTTAAAATCTGTATTTGATGATAAAGACAATAGTTGGGCAAATGAATATGCAGAACTAAAAGAATTATTAACAGAAGATGAATATAAAAATGCAAGAGCTTCAAGTTTAACAGCATATTACACACCACCAGTAGTTATAAGAAACATTTATAAAGTATTGCAAAATATGGGATTAAAACAAGGAAATATTTTAGAGCCATCTTGCCGGAGTTGGTAACTTTTTAGGAATGTTACCAGAAGAATTAGAAAATTGCAAAATGTATGGAGTAGAACTTGACAGTGTTTCTGGAAGAATAGCACAGCAATTGTATCAAAAATCTACTATTGCAGTACAAGGATATGAAAAAACAAATATACCAGATAATTTCTTTGATATTGCAATACGGAAATGTCCCATTTGGAGAGTTTAAGTTAAATGATAAAAGATATGATAAAAATAAATTTTTAATACACGATTATTTCTTCGCAAAAAGTTTAGATAAAGTACGACCAGGAGGAGTAGTTGCATTTATAACTTCCAAAGGAACAATGGACAAAGAAAATAATAGTGTTAGAAAATATTTATCACAAAGAGCTGAACTAATTGGAGCAATAAGACTTCCAGACAATACATTTAAAAATAATGCAGGAACGGAAGTTACAGCAGATATTATTTTCTTAAAGAAAAGAGATAAGATTACAGATATAGAGGAAGACTGGGTAAATGTTGATATAGCAGAAAATGGAATACGAATGAACAAATACTTTGTTGATAATCCCCAAATGATTATGGGAAAAATGGTAATGGAAAGCACTAGATTTGGAGAAAGTTCAGCTTGTAAAATGATAGAGGGTAGTGATTTAGATTATATGTTATCTAATGCTATCTCTAATATAGAGGCAGAAATAGAAGAATTTGATTTAGATGAACTAATAGATGACGAAGATAATTCTATACCAGCAGATCCAACAGTAAAAAATTATTCCTATACTGTTATTGATGGCAATGTTTATTATAGAGAAAATAGTAGAATGTTTGAACAGGATTTGCCAGAAACTACAATAAATCGTATAAAAGGTATGGTGGAAATAAGAGATTGTACGAGAAAACTAATAGAGTTACAAGTTGATGATAGTAGTGATAGTGAAATAAAAGCAGAGCAAGAAAAACTAAACCAATTATATGATAAATTTGTAAAAAAATATGGAAGAATTAACAGCAGAGGAAATAATCAAGCATTTTCAGAGGATAGTAGTTACTACTTATTATGCTCATTAGAAATATTAGATTCAAAAGGAAATTTTGAAAGAAAAGCAGACATTTTTACAAAAAAAACAATAAAAGCTAAAAAAGAAATAACAAAAGTAGATACAGCAAATGAGGCACTTATACTATCACTTTCGGAAAAAGCAAAAGTTGATATTGAATATATGAAATCACTTACAGACAAAACGGAAGACGAATTATTAAAAGAATTAGAAGGACAAATATTTAGAGTACCTTATTCACTTACTGAAGAAAAAAAGTATATTACAGCAGACGAATATTTAAGTGGAAATGTAAGAGAAAAACTAGCTGTTGCAAAGGAACTTGCAAAAGGAAATCCAGAGTTTGAAGTTCATATAAGAGAATTAGAAAAAGTAATACCAGAAGATATAAAAGCAAGTGATATAGAAGTAAGATTAGGTGCTACTTGGATACCAGAACAGTACATTGAACAATTTATATATGAATTATTAGATGTTAATAACTATTATAAGCAAAGAATTAAAGTACATTATTCTGAATATACAACAGGTTGGAATGTAACAGGAAAATCTGAAAATAAGTCAAATGTTTTAGCAAATAATACTTATGGACTAGATTCAAAAATAAATGCTTTTAGAATAATTGAAAATATATTGAATTTAAGAAATACAAAAGTTTATAAAGATAGTTACGATAATAATGGAGAAAAAATTAGAGTTATTGATAAACAAAGAACAGCAATAGCACAATCAAAGCAAGATGAAATCAAAGCAAAATTTAATGAATGGATTTTTAAAGATCCAGACAGACGAGAAAAGTTAGTAAGAATTTATAATGACAAATTTAATTGTATTCGTAATAGAGAGTATGATGGAAGTCATTTAAACTTTTATGGGATGAATCCAGAAATAAAATTAAGACCACATCAAGTAAATGCTATTGCAAGAATTTTATATAATGGAAATACTTTGCTAGCTCACGAGGTTGGTGCAGGAAAGACATTTGAAATGGTAGCTGGTGCAATGGAAAGTAAACGATTAGGATTATGCAATAAAAGTTTATTTGTATTGCCGAATCATATAGTTGAGCAGTTTGCTAATGAATTTTTACAACTATATCCAAGTGCAAATATTTTAGTAACTACAAAGAAAGATTTTGCAAAGAATAATAGAAAGAAGTTTTGTTCAAAGATTGCAACAGGAGATTTTGACGCTATTTTAATAGGACATAGTCAGTTTGAAAAAATACCTATGTCAGTTGAAAGACAAAGGCACTTTCTTGAAAAGCAAATAAATGAAATAATGCAAGGAATAGCAGAATTAAAGAAACAAAATGGAGAAAAATTTTCCATAAGACAATTAGAATTAACAGCAAAGTCATTAGAAACGAAACTAGAAAAACTAAACAATGCAGAGAGAAAAGATGATGTTATAACTTTCGAACAATTACGGAGTTGATAGACTTTTTGTAGATGAGGCACATTATTATAAAAATTTGTTTTTTCAAAGTAAAATGAAAAGGGTAGCAGGAGTAGGAAGTAGTGATGCACAAAAAAGTTCTGATATGTTTATGAAAACGCAGTATATGGACGAAATAACAGGAGGAAAGGGAGTTATTTTTGCAACAGGTACACCAATATCAAATAGCATTGTAGAATTATATACAATGCAACGATATTTACAGTACAATACATTATTGAAACACAATTTACAGCATTTTGATGCTTGGGCAAGTACATTTGGTGAAACAGTTACAGCTGTTGAATTGTTACCTGAACGGAAATAAGTTCAAAATTAAGACTAGCTTTTCACGATTTTATAATTTACCAGAGTTAATGAGTATGTTTCGAGAAATTGCAGACATTCAAACAGCAGAAACATTGAATTTGCCAGTACCTAAACTAGAAAAGCATATAATTGAAGTAGAACCAACTCAAATACAAAAAGATATGGTAAAAGCACTAGGAGATAGAGCAGAGGCAATAAGAAGTGGACAAATTAGTATATATCAAGATAATATGTTAAATATTACAAATGAGGGAAGAAAATTAGCACTAGACCAAAGAATTATAAACAATATGCTACCAGATGAAAAAGAAAGCAAAGTCAATGCTTGTATAAAAAATATATACAATGTTTGGTATGATACAGCTGATAAAAAATTAACACAGCTTGTTTTTTGTGATTTATCTACACCTAAAAAAGCAGATAATATTCCTATGAAAGAAAACGAAGAAAATGTATATGAAGTAGATAAAGAAGAATTAGAAGAAACAGAACAACCAGATAGAACACAAGAAAATGAATATCAATTTACAGATGTGTATAATGATATTAAGAAAAAACTAATAGATATGGGCATACCAGAAGAACAGATAGCATTTATACACGACGCAACAACAGAAACAAAAAAAGAAGAAATATTTGCAAAAGTTCGTACAGGAGATATAAGAATATTATTAGGCAGTACATTTAAAATGGGTGCAGGAACGAATGTGCAAGATTTAGGAATAGCATATCACGATTTAGACTGTCCATATAGACCAGGAGATCTAACACAAAGAGGTGGTAGATTAGTAAGGCAAGGCAATAAAAATGAAATAGTACATCAATATATCTATGTAACAAAGGGAACTTTTGACGCATATATGTATCAAATGGTAGAGAAAAAGCAAAGAGGAATTTCACAAATTATGACTTCTAAAACACCAGAAAGAAGTATAGAAGATATAGACGAAAAGGCTTTAAGCTATGCAGAAATAAAATCTATTGCAACAGGAGATCCACTTATAAAAGAGAAAACAGAATTAGAAACAAAAGCTAGTAAATTAAAAATGCTAAAACAAAGCTATTTAGGACAAAAGTATGAGCTAGAAGATATGATAAATAAAAAATATCCACAAGAAATCACAGAATGTGAAAAAGAGATAGCTAATTTAACAGAAGATAGTGAATATTTAAAAACGAATACGACTAATGAAGAATTTTGTCCAATGCAATTAGATAATCAGATTTATAAAGAAAAAGCAAAAGCAGGAGAAAAAATACTGGAGTTATGTAAAAAAGTAAATGATACAAAAGGAGTGTATATAGGCACTTATAGAGGTTTCCAAATGTATTTAGAATTTAATACTTTTTCAAAAGTATTTCAAGTAGCATTAAAAAATAAACAAATTTATAGAGCAATATTAGGAAGTGATAAGTTAGGAATAATTACTCGTATAAATAACACATTAGAGTCAATTATGAAATCAATACCAACAGCACAAGATAAATTGAAAAATTTACAACAACAACTAAAAACAGCACAAGAAAATGTTGCAATACCATTTTCAAAAGAGGATGAATTACAAGAAACATTAAAAAGACTAAAAGTAGTAAATGCACAATTAAAAATAGGAGAAACTAGCAATAGTGAAGTAATTGAAATAGATGACGAAGATGATATTGAAACTCAGGAATGTGAAAAAGAATGTGAAAAACAAAAACAATATGTAAGATAAGAGTCAATACTATAAAATCATCAAAAAAATATAAATTATACATTTTCAATATCTTAATTATTGTTATAATATAAACATCATAAGGGAGGTCTTTTATTATGGAAAATTATTTTAAAGAATTTATTTCAAGTTTGGATTGTGAAAAAGAAACTAATATTATTGATGAATGTGAAGATGATGTTAGAGATTATTTGGAAACTAAAAAAATGGAAATTCTACAGGGTAATTTAAGATATAAAGAATTAAATAAAGAAATAGAAAAAATAAAAGAAGACAATCCGAATGTTAGAAATTTTATTGAAAATAGAGAAATAATAGAATTATCGAAAGATGAATTACAAGCAATTTTAGATATTGCAGATAAACAGGTTGATTTGAACATTCTTGAAATGAGAGCTATTTTTAAACAGAGTGTAAAAGAAACAATTATTTTTTTAAAACAATTAAAATTATTATAGGTATATACTAGAGAAGATATTAAGAAATTAGTATCTTCTTTTTTATGCCAGAGAGGAGAAAATTTTAATGGATTACGATCAACTAAAAGATACACTAATGAAAAAAATTGACCAAGAATTATATAATTATAAACAAAATTTAATAAAAAATTATACGCCAAAAGAAATAATGCAAAATGCTTATGAAATCAATTTTAAAGAGCAAATAAGAGATATTTTAGATAGTTCTATGTTAGGTAGAACAGAAATAAAAGTATTACTAAAAACAGATAATGTAGTAGAAAAATTATATAATTTTTGGGAAAGTTCAGACGGCAATATATGGGGACTATTAGAAGATAAAGTAAAAGAAAAAATACAAGATATAACATTAGAGTATGATAAGCTAAAAATCCAAATGAAAGAGAGGTAAAAGAAATGCCAAAAATATATCAAATAGAAATAGAGGAAACTTTGCAAAAAGTTGTTGAAATAAAAGCAAATTCACTAGAAGACGCAATAGATATTGCACAAAATCGATATTCAAATCAAGAGTATATTTTAGATTATGAAGATTATAAAGGTGTAGAATTTAAAGAGTATAAAGACGAAGTTATAAAAGAAAAAAAGCATAAAGGAATGGAAAGGTAGGTGTAAGATATGTCATACATTGCACCAGAAATAGTTGCACAAGCAAGAGAAATTGACCTACTTACTTATTTAAAAAATTATGAGCCGAATCAGTTAAAAGAAGTATGTAGAAATACTTATGTAACAAAAGAACACGATAGCCTAAAAATTAGTAATGGTTTATGGTATTGGTTTTCAAAAGGAATAGGTGGAAAAAGTGCAATTGATTATTTAATGAAAGTAAAAAATTTTTCATTTGTAAATGCAGTTCAAACAGTTTTAGGTAATATAAAAGTACAAGCTCCAGTTAAGTATGAGCAACAACAAAAGAATGAAGAAAGAAAATTAAAAATACCGATAAAAGCAGTAAATAATGATAAAGCAATAAATTATTTATTATCAAGAGGAATTGACAAGGAAATTATAAAATATTGTATTCAAAATAAGTTAATTTATCAAGAAGAAAAAACAAATAATGTTGTGTTTATTGGTTATAATGATGATAAAATTCCAAGTTATGCTTTTTGCAGAGCAACAAACAAAGAAAGATTTATGAGAGAGGCAACAGGAAGTAATAAAAGATATTCATTTAAAATAAAATCAGAACAAAAAAATAATGTAGTTCACTTATTTGAGAGTAGTATAGATTTATTATCTTATGCTACTCTTTTAAGTTTAGAAAATAAGAATTGGAGAGCAGAAAATTTATTGTCATTAGGTGGTATTTATTCTTCAAAATATGATTTAGAAAAAACAAAAATACCAGTTTCATTGATAGAATTTTTAGAAAAAAATGCTAATGTAGATGAAGTGCATTTGCATTTAGATAATGATTTAGCAGGAAAAAATGCAACAACTTTTTTTGAGCAGGTATTAAGTAAAAAATATAAAGTTTTTAACAATACAGTACCTTATGGAAAAGATGTAAATGAATATTTATGTTTAAAAAATAATAAAAAAATTGAAAAGGAAAGGACAAGATAATTATGAAAAATTACTTAATTTGTGTAACAAAAAGTGTAGATAAAATTGTAGGAATAAGAGCAAGAAATGAAAAGGAGTCAAGAGAAAAAATTGTAAAACAAATAGTAGATGGTAAAATTGATTTTGACAATGCAAATAATGATGAAATTCGTTATGATATTGGAGAATTTTATTCTGAAAGTTTGGAGAAAAAATTGAAAGTAGTTTTAGGAGAAATAGCAGAAGAAAAGAACAAAAAATTTGCAAAATTAACAGAAGAAATTATAGAAAAAAATAAAGAAGAACAAATAAAAATTTCTTGTAAAAAGTGTGGAAATACAATGACATTAGATGAAGTTGTACACCAATGATAGTCCTAACAAGCACTGAATTTTTCCTCCCTAGAAAAATTCGATATTATGGGGCAATGCCCCAATCCCCATTTTAAAATTATGAATAAACGAAAGGAAATGTTATGAGAAAAAGAAGAATAAAAAAGAACTTCTGGTTTGATGAAGACGAAGATAATACATTAAAAAATTTGAGTAATTTATCTGGAAAAACAGAAGTACAAGTTATAAGAAAATTGATAAAAGGAACAACAATAAAAGAAAAGCCACCACAAGAATTTTATCATACAATGAAAGAGCTTTTACAGTTAAGAAAAGAAATAAAAACAATAAAAGATTTAAGTAAATATACACGAGAGCTAGATACAAAGAGAGTAGATAAAACATTAAAAGGTATTGATGAATTAAGAATGAGATTAGCAGAAAAATATTTAAAATAGTTCGGAGGCGATATAATGGCAACAACAAAAATATGGGATATACAAAGCAGATTAGATAATGTTATTGATTATGCAGTAAATGAAAAGAAAACTGACGCAGACAGTTATTATAATTTGCATAGAGTAGTTGAGTATGCAAAGGCAAGTTATAAAACAGAAGAACAGCTATATGTTACAGCAATAAATTGTAGTGAAGATACAATATTACAAGAAATGATGGAAACAAAAAAGATATTTGATAAGGAAGATAAAATTTTAGGTTATCACGCATTTCAGTCATTCAAAGAGGGCGAAGTAACACCAGATATAGCTCATAAAATTGGAGTAAAACTTGCAGAGGAAATATGGGGAGATAGATTCCAAGTTGTAGTTACAACACACTTAAATACCCATTGCGTACACAATCATTTTGTTATAAATTCTGTTTCATTTGTAGATGGAAAAAAGTATTATGATAATGACGAAACCTACGCTTTAATACGACATACATCAGACAATTTATGCAGAGAATTTGGATTGTCAGTTTTAAAAGAAAAGCCAACAGGAAAATATAAAATTGATTATACGAAATATTTTGAAAAATATACTAAAAAATCTAATTATCATACACAAACAAAACAAGATATTGATTATGCGATTACACAGTCAAATACCTATAAAGAATTTGAAAATTTATTAAAAGCAATGAATTATGAACTTATTTATAGGGCAGGTAAATTAAGTATAAGAAAAGATCCATATACAAAAAATATAAGAGTAGCAAGAGCATTTGGAGATGATTATACAGTAGAACAAATAAAGGCAAGAATAAAGACAGAAAATGCAATAAAACTACCATTTCCAGAAAAGCGTTTAAATAAAATATACATTTATAAAGGGAAGATAAGAAACAAGAAAAAAGCAAAAGGAATTAAGGCATTATATTTATATTATTGTTACTTATTAAAGATATATCCTAAAACAGAAAAGAAACACAAAACACCAATTTCCATTAAAGCAGATGTGCAAAAAATGGAAAGAATATCAGAGGAGGCAAGACTTCTTTGTAGTAATGATATTAAGACTACAAAGGAACTTTCTTTATATATGAATACCCTAAAAGAAGAACAGAAAAATCTTGAAGAGGAGCGAGATAAACTTTACTATCAAAACACTAAACTGAAGAAAGAAGAAAGACAAGTAAATTATGAAAAACTCTCAAAAATTGCAGGGAAAATTCAATATCTAAAACACGAAATAAAAAAGTGTGAAGAAATTGAGTCTAGAGTACCAAAGATAAAACAAAATCTAAAAGAATTAGATGAAAAAGAAGAAATCCAAAAAGGAAAGGAGAAAAAGAGTTATGAGTACAGCAAGCGAATCAGCAGATGAATTTGTAAAAATGACACTAGATGGAACAGAAGTTGTTGCAAGACTAATGGGAAGTATGGCAAAAGAAGTGGCAGTAATGTTATATGCTATCTCAAAAGAACGAAACGAACACAGAACAGGTAAAGTAGGATTAAATAAAATGTTAAAAGGTAAGGGCAATTTTAAAATATTCAGTATTAAAAAAGAAAACCTAGAAGACTTCAAAAAAGGTACTAAAAAATACAAAGTACCATATAGTGCTATATATCTAAAAGGAAATAAAAATGGAATTATTGATATTGTAGTTAGAGAGGAGGATGCAGTTCTAATAAATAGAATAGTAGAAAACTATAATTTGACAACAGTTGAACAATCGCAATTAGATGAAGTATTAGAAAAAGCAGAGAAAGAAAATCCTACACCAAAAGAAAAAGCAGAAATTCAAAAAGAAATTCAAGAAAAAAATACATCGCAAGATTTATTAAATAAGCTAATGAAAAAACAAAATAATAAGGAGGAAAATGAGAATACCAATCCCAGTAACATTTCAGTTACGGAGAAAGAAGTTCCATCAGAGAATTTATTGAAAGCAAACGAAAAGATGGAGGGAATTAAAAAAGAAGAAAAGCCGTCAATAAGAGAAAAACTAGATACAATAAAAAAACAAAATGAAGAAAAAGAAAAGCAAAAGGCAAAAGAAGAAACAAAAGAAATACCAAAACAAGAAAAGGTAAATGAAACAAAGCACAAACAACCTAAAAAGAAAAATAGAAAAAAGGAAAGGAGCAAGTAAGTTATGAGTATGATAAACGATATTATAAAAAGTGCAGTTAATAATGTGCAAAGTAATAAAAAAGAGTTCAATGCAGAAGAATGGGGAAAAGGAAAACAGCAAGACAGAGAATTTGCATATAATACGCAAGATGAAATGGCAACAAAGATAACAGAAAGTGGAGAACTTTACAAGACTTACTTAAATGTGCAAAGTAAATTTCCAACCTATTCAGTAGGAAATGCATTACTTGTAACAGCACAAAACCCAAATGCTACACAATTAAAAGATGCAGAAAGTTGGAAAAAAGATAATATAAATTTTGCAGGAAAGCCAAATAAAATTATCATATTAGAGCAGGGAGATATTTACGAAAGAGATGATGGAACAGAAGCACAAAGCTATAACCCAAAAAATGTTTATGATATTTCTGATATGAGAGTAAAAAGGCAATTAAATACAATACCATTTTCAAAAGAAAGTATAATGAAATCTATATTATCTATGTCGCCAGTTGAAGTAAGACCAGTACAAAATACTTCAAATACCAACAAATTAGTTAATTTTAATGTGGACGAAAGAATTATAGAGGTATCGGAAAAGGCAGAAGTAGAAGAAACGATAAAAGGACTAATAAGAGAAATTGCAAGTATTCATACATTATCTTTTGCAGATTCAGAATTAAATAAATTCAAAAATGAAAGTGTTGCATATATGATATGTAAAAGATACGGAGTGCCAACAAAAGATTTCAATTTTGAAAAGATACCAGAAGAATTAAAACAAATGACACCACAAGAAATTAAAGCAGAGTTAGGAAAAGGACGAGAATGTTTTGAAATATTAGCAGAGGGAATGGACAGAGATGTTGGAATGCAAAACAGGAATAAGACTAATAGAGAATATGAAAGGTAGGAAGTTTTATGGAAGATGAAACAAGAGTAGTTGAAATGGATAGAATAGTTTATGCAATTATATTAAATTCTTTATTAAGTATGAAAAATGAATTAAGACAACAAGAAAAAGAAACGGATTTAATAGACAAAGTTATAGTAAAAATTGCTAAATCACCGTCTAAAAAACAAAAGGGAATATTCCACCGAAAAAAAGGAGATAGAAATGAAACAAGATAATAGAATATATATAATATTAACTATTATTGGAATAATACCTATTATATGGTTGGCACTTTTAGTAGCACCATTATTGGATGGGGGACTTGCAAAAATAATAAATGAATTACCAATAGCACTAAATACACCATTTAAGATAAATATTGTAGAGAATAGCACAAAAACAGTTGCTATTTTTTTATTATCTTATTTTATAGGAATAGGAGCATATTTTTCCACTAGAAAAAATTATAAAAAAGGTAAAGAACACGGCTCTGCTAAATGGGGAAATACAAGAGAAATCAATAAAAAGTATAAACAGTTACCAGAAAGCGAAAACAGAATATTAACACAAAATATAAGATTAGGGCTAAATGCTAAAAAACACAGAAGAAATCTTAACACATTAGTAATTGGACGGAAGTCGGTGCAGGAAAAACATTATTTTATGCAAAACCTAATTTATTACAAGCGTCAAATAACTCTTATATCATTTTAGATCCAAAAGGCGAAATTTTAAGGAACACAGGGTATATGCTAGAACAAAAAGGATTTGAAGTAAAAGTTTTAGACTTAATCAATATGAATTTAAGTTATGGATATAATCCATTCAAATATCTAAAAACGGATAATGATGTGCAAAGACTTGTAACAAATTTATTTAAAAGTACAACACCAAAACGGAAGTCAAAGTAATGATCCTTTTTGGGATACTTCTGCGTCAATGTTACTTATGTCTTTAATCTTTCTATTAAAATATGAAGCACCCGAATATGAGCAAAACTTTGATATGGTATTAGAATTATTAAGAGCAGGAGATGTAAAAGAAGATGATGACGAATACGAAAGTCCATTAGACGAATTATTTAAAATGATAGAGGAAATAAACCCACAGCATATAGCACTAAAATATTATAGAAGTTACCATTCTGGCTCAGCTAAAACTCTAAAATCAATTCAAATAACATTAGCTTCTAGGTTAGAAAAATTTAATTTACGAGATTTAGCAAATCTTACAATGGAGGACGAAATGGAGTTAGCAAGTATTGGAGAGAAAAAAGTAGCACTTTTTGCGTTAATACCAGACAATGATACATCGTTTAACTTTATTGTTTCAATGCTATACACACAGATATTTCAACAACTATTTTATATAGCAGACCATAAGTATAAAGGTGCTTTACCAGTAAATGTTCATTTTATAATGGACGAATTTGCTAATGTTAGTTTACCAGATGATTTTGACAAAATTTTAGCGACAATGCGTTCAAGAGGTGTATCAGTTTCAATAATATTACAAAATCTTGCACAATTAAAGACACTATTTGAGAAACAATGGGAGAGCATAGTGGGAAACTGTGATGAACTCTTATATTTACGGACGGAAATGAGCAAAGTACACACAAGTATATTAGTGAACTCTTACGGTAAAGAAACTATTGATACAAACACTTATGGAAAAAGTACTGGGCATAGTGGAAGTTATAGTACAAATTATCAGATAGCAGGTAGAGAACTAATGACACCAGATGAAGTTAGAATGTTGGATAATAAGTATGCTTTATTATTTATAAGAGGAGAAAGACCAATAATAGATTTAAAATATAATACATTTGCACACCCTAATATCAAACTAACAGAAGATGGAGGGTACAAATCGTATATTCACGGCAATACCAAAAATGCTATTGCTACTATATCAATAGATACAAATACTAGTGATATTAAATGTAAAAAGTATAAAGATATAGAAAATTATGAAATTTTAATTGATGAAGAAATAGATGAATTTTTAATGAAAGAATCTAAAAAAGATGACTAATTTTAAAGAAAAACAAAATAAGATGATACTCCCCCTCAGAAAGAGAGGAAATTTTTATGAAAAAGAAAATAAGTAAACAAAAATTATTAAGTATAGGTATGAAAGTTTTAACAGTTGGAGCAGTATTAGTAGTTGGAAACAATACAGTATTTGCAACAGATGATCCATTAGCTGTTATAAATAATTTAAAGAATTTTATGTATCAAATAATTGGTGCAATAGGTGCAATTTTATTATTATGGGGAATTGTGCAAGTTGGTATGGCTATAAAATCACACGATCCATCTCAAAGGGCAAATGGATTTATGACGCTTGCTGGTGGAGTAATTATAGCTTTTGCAAAACAAATATTAGAACTAATTTTAGGCTAGAAATTTGAAGAAAAACAATAAAAGAGATATTGCCCTCTTATAAAAGTATAGGAGGCGATAAATTTGAGCGACAATTGGATTGTAGGTAATCTACAAAATGCAATCAATACTTGGAATAGTAAACTGGGCGAGATATGGCAATTAGTTTCACAAACACCAGAAAATTTTAAAGGTCGGTGGTATATGGAATGTGATTACTAATATACACGGAGCAGTACAAGCAATACGGACTTGCATTACTTGTAATCTTCTTTTTAGCAGGAGTTATCAAAACTTGTAATTCATTTTCCGAAGTAAAAAAACCAGAACACGCATTTAAGTTATTTTTAAGATTTGGTATAGCTTATACAATAGTTGTCTATGGATTAGATTTAATGCTTGCAATATTTAAGATAGTTCAAGGTATAAGTTCTACAATAATGAGTTCAGCAGGATTTGGAAATAGTACAAGTACAGTTATACCACAAGAAATAATTTCAGCAATAGAAAGTTGTCGGTTTTTTCGAGAGTATTCCACTATGGGCAATTACAATTATTGGTGGACTATTTATAACTGTACTTTCATTTGTAATGATAATGAGTGTTTATGGTAGGTTTTTTAAACTTTATTTATATACAGCAATAGCACCTATTCCACTTTCAGCAATGGCAGGAGAACCATCACAAAGTGTATCAAAAAGTTTTATAAAATCTTATATTTCAGTATGTATGGAGGGTGCAATTATTGTACTTTCTTGTATTATTTTTTCTATGTTTGCGTCAACACCACCGGCAGTCGATGTGAATGCACCTGTTGCAACACAAGTATGGAGTTATATTGGAGAGTTAATTTTCAATATGCTTGTGCTTGTTGGAACTATAAAAATGAGCGACAGAGTTGTACGAGAAATGATGGGATTATAAATGAAAGGTGGGAAAAATATATGAATATAGTAACACAACAAACAAGAAAATTAAGTTTTGAAGATATGCAGTTAAAGAAAAAAATCAGATATGAACAAATATTAAATAGACTTATAAAAGGCAAAAAAACAGCAAAGGAAATAGCTGTTGAATTGTTTGATTTAAAACTGATACCTAATGCAGAACGAAATTATACAGCACCACGCCTTACAGAATTAGAAAAGATGGGGTTAGTAAAGGCAAAAGATAAGAAAGTATGTCAATATACAGGTAAAAAAGTAGCAATTTATGAGATTACAGTAGATGGCATAAGTAAATATAATTCATTAAGAAGTCAAAGATGAAAGGAGCGAAAGATATTTTATGGAAAAAACTAATTTAGAAACAGTATGGCTTATAGAAGATAATGAATTAAAAAAGGCAAATAAAAGAGTTGCAAAAGTAAATTATAATGGAATGGAAATAGCTGTATTGAAAACAGAAATAGGAAATTATGGACAAGAGTATTTATTTAAAGATGAAGATAATGAATATTGGAAAATGAATATAGCAGGAATTGAGTTCAAAAAGTTTATTAGTGCCAGTATAGACGATACACTAATAGAAAATAAAAACTATTGTAATCGTGTTATCGAAAAGCTATCTACATTTGACTTAAAAGAGTTCTTTACAAGAAAAATTGAAAGAAAAAATTACTTTAATAAATGTGAATTAGCATATATTTCTAAACATTTTCCTAATATATATGATATGGCGAAAAATAGTAGAGAAGAATATATTGCAGAAAATAAAAGAATAAAACAAGAAGAATTAAAAGAAAGAAAACAACAGGAACAAGAAAAAGTAAAAGAAGTAAATACAAAATTTAAAAAGCAGTTAAAAGAAATCAAAAAAGAAATATGTAGCGACAGAATAATACAAGTATTTGATTTTGAATTTTATAAAGATGATAAGTATGAAAATGGGAAGACTAAACAGAATTGTATATTATATTTAGCAAAGCAATATCGGAATAAAAGTACCAATAGCAACGCAAGGCTTTATAAATAACAGACTTACAGCTTATCATTTTTCAAAGAGAATAGCATATTTTAAGGAAACATCTAATAAAAGGTGCAGTCAAGCAATGACACAATATTTAGATCAAATATATGACAAAGTAAAAAAAGAAATGAAGAAAAAGAGAGTATGTGAAAGATAGGAGGAAAAAAGTTAATGGAAAAAGAGACTATTGACAATATAATGTATGAAGTCAATCAACTAGCAAGAGATGAAGAAATTACTAATGCAAAAATAGAATATGTATTAGTAAATAAAAAAAATACAAAACATTCTATTGCTGTAATAAATGACAAGAATAATGAATTGTATGAGGTAACATTAAAAGACAATAAAATAAATCCTGTATTAGACTGGGCATATAATATAGATGATGATGTCTTTGCACATTTAGAAAATGAATATGAAATAGGATTTATGAGTTTAGAATTTCATTCTGGTATATGGTATCAAGTTGAAGATATAGGTATAGAAGAATTTACTCATAGATTAGGATTACAAAAATATCTAAAATATTGTAAAGATAATGGAATTGATAAAAAAAATATTTGTGAAAAATTAAATACAGATTTGGCAGATATAATGCAATATTACAATAAAAAAACAGATTATATAAAAATAGAGAATGGGCAAGTACAACTTCCACAAGAGAAATATCAAAAAGAAAGTGAAGTTAGTTATATAGCATTTTGTTTAGGCTATGATTTATTAAATGATAAATTAAGTCAGTCGGAAAAAGACGAATGTGACAATGTATATGATTTTTGTAATTATTTAGCTGAAAAGTTTATAGAAACAGATTATTATAAAAATGCGTGGAGATCCACTTATGACAGTTTGAGAGAATGGCTTGAAGATAATAGAGAAATAATACAAAGTGAATATCTATGCTATTTAGAAAAAGATAATAAATGTATTCTTGAAACAGGAAAAAGAAATAATGATAAAGTAGCACTTGTAGAACACAGATTTCAAGATGGAACAAAAGAATATATTGTAGCTTTTCATTATGAAGTAGATGATAAAAAGGTAAACTGGGGATATGGCTATTATTATGGAGATGACTTAAAAAAAGCAAAAGAAGATTTTGAAAAAGTAAAGGCAGGAGGAAATTTAGCAGATACTTTTAAGGAACAAACAAGTGCAAATGACGAAGTTAGAGAAACAGTAGAAAACAAAAAAGAGTTTGTTGAACAAGTAATGAAAAAGCAAAAGAAATCAAAGGAAAAGGAGAGATAATCACTTATGGAGGTTAAGATAAATAAAGAAATAAGGCAATATAAAGAAAATATATTCTTTGGACTAACAATGAGGCAATTTGTATGTTCGGTATTAGCTTGTATTGTAGCAGTAGGAATATATTTTATAACAAAACCAATATTCAATAATACAGGAACTGTATCTTGGTTATGTATGGCAGGTGCAGTTCCTTTTGCATTATTAGGATTTGTAAAATATAACGGAATGACAGCAGAAAAGTTTTTTATAGCTTGGGTTAAGTCAGAAATATTAACGCCAAAAAAATTAGTATTTAAACCTGATAACCTATATTTAGATATGTATAGACAATGTGAAAAAGGAAAAAAGAATACTAAAAATAAAAAACAAAACAAGAAAGATAAAAAAAATAAAAAGAGCAATAAAAAAGATTAGAGAAAAACAATATTAGAGATTTTACTTCTTAAAAGGAGGTAAAATTTATGAAAATAATTGATTTATTCAAAAAAGATAAAGAAAAATATATAATTCCCAAAGGTGTACAAGATGTTATACCAATAAAAAGAATATGGAAAGATGGAGTATTTTTAGTAGGCAAAAATAAATATTCTAAAACTTTTAAATTTACAGACATTAACTACATTGTCGCAAGCGAGGAGGATAAAGAGGCAATGTTTTTAGATTATATGCAAATACTTAATTCTTTTGAGTGTGAAATGCTTGTAAAAATTAGTATATTAAATAGTAAAATGAATGAGCAGAATATAGAAAATAATATTAAAATAGAAAATGAAAAAGATAAACTTGATAGATTAAGAAATGAATATAATATGCTAATTGATGAGGGAGCAAAAACTAGTAATGGAATTGTGCAAGAAAAATATATAACAATAACTATTAAAAAGAAAAACTTGGAGGAGGCACGAACAACTTTTAGAAGAATAACAGTAGAATTAAATAAACACTTTAAAAAGTTAAATTCAGTTTGTATAGAGTTAGATTCAAATGAAAGATTAAAAATGCTACACAACTTTTATAGAATAGGAGAAGAAAGCAGTTTTAACTTTGATATGATAGATAATATGCAAAAAGGACATAGCTTTAAAGATTATATATGTCCAGATAGTTTTGAGTTTAAAAAAGATTATTTCAAAATGGGAAATAAATTTGGTAGAGTAATATTCTTAAAAGAATATGCGTCTTTTATAAAAGATAGTATGATAGCAGAGTTAACAGACATTAGTAAAAACTTAACACTAACAATAGACATATCACCAGTTGCAACAGATGAGGCAATAAAAGACGCAGAACGAATATTATTAGGAGTAGAAACAAATAAAGCAAATTATATAAGAAAGCAAAGTGAAAATAATAATTTTCTTGCATCAGTTCCTTTTGATATGGAACAACAAGAACAAGAGGCAAGAGATTTTTTAAATGACCTTATGACACGAGATCAGCGTATGTTTTTAGGACTAATTACAGTTGTTTTTATTGCTGATACAGAAAAAGAACTAGAAAATACAACAGAGGCAATCTTAACAACAGCAAGAAGAAACTTATGTCAGTTTGGTATATTAAGGTTTCAACAATTAGACGGATTAAATACAACATTACCTATTGGCATAGAAACAGTAGAAACATTGCGAACATTAACAACGGAAAGTTTAGCAGTATTTATGCCTTTTAAAGTTCAAGAAGTACAACATCCAAAACGGAATATATTATGGACAAAATGCAATTTCAAAAAATATGATATTATTAGACAGAAAACAGCTATTAAATGGAAATAGTTTTATACTTGGAGTTTCTGGAAGTGGAAAAAGTTTTACAGCTAAACAAGAAATTAGTTCGATAATGCTAAAAGAAAAAGACGCTGATATAATAATTATTGATCCAGAAAATGAATTTGCAGGACTTGTTAAAGAGCTTGGAGGAGAAGTGGTAGAAATATCTTCAACAAGTAAAAATCATATAAACGCAATGGATATGAACAAGTTTTATGGAGATAATGCAAATCCAATAGTATTAAAATCAGAGTTTGTACTTTCATTATGCGAACAACTTATGGGAAAGGCACTAGAACCACAACAAAGGTCTATAATAGATAGGTGTACGGCAAATGTATATAAAGAATATCAAAATAAAGATTATGAAGGAGAGCCACCAACTTTAAAAGATTTTAGAGAAGAACTATTAAAACAAAACGAAAAAGAGGCAAAGGATGTAGCACTAGCAATAGAATTATTTAGTAATGGTAGTTTGAACACCTTTGCAAAACAAACAAATGTAAATATTCATAATAGATTAGTTTGCTACAATATATTAGAATTAAAAAAGCAATTACAACCTATTGCAATGTTAGTTATATTAGATAGTATTTTCAATAGAATAACAGCTAATAGACAAAAAGGAAGAAACACATATATTTATATTGATGAAATATATTTACTATTTCAATATGAATATTCAGCTAACTTCCTTTTTACTTTATGGAAAAGGGTTAGAAAATATGGAGCTTGTTGCACAGGTATAACACAAAATGTTGAAGATTTATTAAGAAGCGATTTAGCGAGAACAATGCTTGCAAATAGTGAGTTGATTATAATGCTTAATCAAGCAAGTACAGATAGAGCAGAACTTGCAAAATTATTAAATATATCAGACCAACAATTAAGTTTTATTACTAATGTTGAAGCAGGACACGGACTATTAAAAATAGGAAATTCGCTAATTCCATTTGTAAATAAGTTTCCAAAGAATACAGAACTTTATAGGTTAATGACCACAAAATTAAATGAAGTTTTTTAGAAAAAATGTAGATTTTTAAAAGAAAATAATGTAGAATATTTGTATAGAAAGTTGGAAGTAGCAGATGTGTGTGTTGCCCTTCGACCTTGATTTCTAATCAAGAGTTAGGGGGTGAGGCTATATGTTAGAGATTTTAGCATTTTTAATTATAGGTTTAATGATTTCGATAACAATGAATTTAGCCTTGCTATGTATTATATACATACAATGGGTTAATAGTCAGATAAAATAAAAACACGGCACATTTGCTTTGCAGAGCGTGTGCCGTGTTCTCAATATATTTGGGTAACCACATATCTGTGATTCCTCTTTCTATACATATTATACAACAAATTAAATAAAAAAGTCAAGAAATATGAAAAAATAAATGTGCCGTGTAACTTTTGTTATATGGCACTTTTTGTTTATAAGGGAAGTGATGTAAAGTGAAAAAATGGATAATAAATATAGTTGCAGTTATTTTGATAATTAGTTTTGTATTATCAGTAATATATATATTAAAAAATTATAAAGAAGATAAAAAACAAAATGAGGTGTTTGAAGAATTAGAAAATATTGTACTAGAAGAACAAGAAGAAAATGAAGATAATACTGAAGAAAAAAAAGAAAACATCAATATACAAAAATTATTTAAAATGAATAACGATTTTATAGGGTGGCTAAAAATAGAAAATACAAATATAAGTTATCCAGTTATGCAAACAGATAATAATAGAAAAGATTATTATCTAAGAAGAAATTTTTATAAACAATATTCACAATTAGGAACGCCATATATTGCAGAATATTGCAATATAACAACAAGTGATAATGTCATTATATATGGTCATCATATTAAAAATAATCAAATGTTTGGGGAACTAGAGAAATATAAAAAGAAAGAATTTTACAATAATCATAAGATAATAAACTTCAATACCATATACGATAAAGCAGACTATGAAATAATAGCAGTATTCAAAACGGTTGCCTATACAGGTTTTGAATATTATAAATTTGTAAATAGCAATTCAAAGCAAGAGTTCGATACATTTATAAAAAAATGTAAAGAACTTTCTTTTTATGAAATAGAAAAAACAGCAAAATATGGCGACAAACTTATAACATTATCTACTTGTGAATATTCCAACCAAAACGGACGATTAGTAGTTGTAGCAAAAAAAATAAATACGAAATTGGAGGAATAGTAATGGCTGATATTAAAACAAAGAAAAAACAAGAAGTTAATATAAGGAAAATTGATAGAGCAATGATAATTGAAAAGAAACTAAAATCAAATATAATAAGTGTAAAGGACAAGACAAAAGAAAACTGTGAAAAGAACGAAAATACAGAACAAGAATATGCAGAAAATAAAGTAAATAATGCAATGCAAGATGTTATATACTATACACCACGATTAAATAGAAAAGGAAAACAGAACTTTGAAAAAACTATCCAAAATATTGAAAAAAGAAACGAACAAATAAAAAAGACACAAAAAGGAATAAAAAATGTAAAACAAAAAGGAAAAATTGCAATAAACAAGGCAAAGAAGAATATAAAGAGAGTTCAAAACACAGTAAAATCAACAAAAAATACAATTAAAAAAACAGAAAAAACAACAAAGCAAGCAATAAAGACAACAAAACAAGTAGCAAATAATAGTGTAAAACTAGCTCAAAGAACAGCACAGATGACAAAACAAGCAGTAAAAACTACGATACAAGCAATAAAAGTAGCAGTAAAAACTACAATAACAACAATTAAAGCAATAATAGCAGGGTTAAAAGCACTTGTTTCAGCAATTATTGCAGGAGGTTGGGTAGCAGTAATAATTGTTATTGTAATTTCTTTAATTGCATTGATTTGTAGTTCTATTTTTGGAATTTTCTTCTCTAATGAAAAAGATGTAGGAGTAACAACAATGAGTTCTGTAATAAGAGAAGTTAATACAGAATTTACAAATAAAATAACAGATATTCAAAAAAATACAGAACACGGAGAATATCAAATAAATTCAAATAAAGCAGAATGGAAAGATATAATTTCATTATATGCAGTAATTATAAGTGGAGGAAATGAACAGGCAGATGTTATTACGTTAGACGATAATAAAGTTAGCAAGCTAAAAGAGATATTTTGGCAAATGAACACAATAACATCAAGAGTAGAAGAAATAGAAAAAGACATAGAAGTTACAGATGAGCAAGGAAATGTAAAAATAGAAAAGAGAAAAGTAAAAATGCTTTATATTGATATAGCAAGTAAGTCTTTACAAGAAATGATAGAATTATATAACTTAAATTCAAAACAAAAAGAACAACTTGCAGAACTTCAAAAAGAAGAATATAGTTCGATGTGGTCATATATGCTTTATGGATCATCAGCAGGTAGCAATGATATAGTAGAAGTAGCAAGACAATATATAGGAAATGTAGGAGGTCAGCCGTTCTGGTCTTGGTATGGATTTTCTTCTAGGGTTGAGTGGTGTGCTTGTTTTGTTAGTTTTTGTGCTAATGAATGTCGGTTATATTGAGGCAGGAATAATACCTAAATTTGCAAATTGTGAAAATGAGGGAGTAGCGTGGTTTAAAACTTGCAATTTATGGCAAGATGTAGGTTACACTCCGAAAGCACGGAGATATAATTTTCTTTGACTGGGCAGATTCAGATGACGGAAAAGCAGACCACGTTGGAATTGTAGATAAAGTAGAAAATGGTACAGTTTATACAATAGAAGGTAATACTAGAGGAGATATGTGTAAACAAAACACTTACGATATAAATAGTAGTGTTATTTTAGGTTATGGAACGCCAATGTACCAATAAAGGAAAGTGATATATTATGAGAATAAAACAGTTTGATGTAGTAGAATTAAAAGATAAAAATAAAGCAATAATTTTAAAAATATATAAAGGAAAAAAATATTGTGCAGAGATAGTAAATGACAAAGGAAAGACAATAGATAAAAAAAAGATAGTTAATAACCAGATAGACAGAGTATTATATACAAAAAAATAATAGTAAAAAAGAAGTGATATTTCTAGCATATTACTTCTTTTTTTGATAATCATTTTGTACATTTGAAAATAATAGGATATTATGATAAAATATGCATAGTTATAAAATATGATAGGAGAAATGATGAATAATATTTTAATAATAGAAGACAATGAGGAAATAACTGATAATTTAAGTCTTTTACTAAAAGAAAATGGATTTTCTTCAAAAATTATATATAGACAGGCAGAATTAGAAAAAGTTTTAGAAGAAAATGTATTTGATTTAGTGCTTTTAGATTTAATGCTACCAGATGGAAATGGGTATTCTATATGTACTAATATAAAAAAGAAAATGGAAATACCGATTATTATGCTTACTGCTATGAAAGATGAATATAGTATCGTAACAGGGTTTAATGTTGGTGCAGATGATTATATATCAAAACCTTTTAAACCATTGGAGCTAATTTCACGAATAAATAATCAATTAAGAAGATATAAAAAGAGTCCATCTATATTTCAAATATCTAATTTAAAAATTAACACAGTAAATGGAACAGTGTTGAAAGAAGATAAGGAGGTAGTATTATCAGCTTTAGAATATAGATTACTTTTGGTATTTATAAATCATATTGGAGAAGTTTTGACAAGGAATAGATTATTAGAAGAAATTTGGGATATTGCTGGAGAATTTGTTAATGATAATACATTAACAGTATATATTAAACGATTGAGAGAAAAAATAGAAGATGATCCAGCAAATCCTAATATAATAAAAACTATTCGAGGCATAGGATATAAAGTGGGGGACTAATATGAATTTTATTAGAAATCTTGAAGTAAAAAAGCAATTAGCTTTATATAGTATTTTTTCATTAGTAATATTTTTAGGAGCATTATTTATAAATATTATTTGTGCAATATATGTACTTGGTACTTGTATTATAAGTGAATGTATTTTTTTGTTTTTTACATATAGAAGATATAATGATATTGCTGAACTATCATACCAAATAGAAAAGATATTACATAGTAATGAATATTTAGATTTTATAGTAAATAATGAAGGCGAACTTGCTATTTTAAGTAATATGATTTATAAACTCACAATTAGATTAAGAGAACAAGCAGAACGATTAGAAAAAGAAAAGAATTACTTGAAAAATTTTATAGAAGATATATCACATCAGATAAGAACACCAATGACTTCTATACAAATAATATTATCAAGATTATCCAAAGAAGATATATCTCAAAATGAAAAATTTGAACTTACAAAAGAAATTAGTAGTCTATTATCTCGTATAGAGTGGCTTATTACTGCTATATTAGAGGTAGCACAACTAGAATCGGATACGATTACATTAAAGAAAGAAAATATAAATGTGCAAGAACTAATTAAACAAGTATTAGACACTTTAAATATACAATTAGAAGTGAAAGATATTAGCGTAAAATTAAGAATAGAAGAAAATGCAAATTATCAAGGAGATTTTTATTGGTCAACGGAAGCTATTCAAAATATATTAAAAAATAGTATAGAACATTCTAATAATGGAGGAATAGTTGAAATTATAGCAAAAAGGAATCCAATATATACAGAAATATCAATAATGGATAATGGAAAAGGAATAGATGAAAAAGATTTACCACATTTGTTTGAAAGGTTTTATAAAGGTAAAAATTCCACTAAACAGAGTATTGGAATAGGACTTTTTCTCTCAAAAACAATTATAAATAAACAGAATGGGTATATTCTGGCAAAAAATAGAAATACTCGGAGGAGCAGAATTTAATATAAAATTTTATGACGAAACATAGTAGTGTTTCGTTTTATTTATATAATTTATACATTTGTAATTAAGTGACGATTTTGTAATAATAAAGTCACGGATGTGTCATCTTGCGATGATATAGTAAAATTATATAAAAAGAGATAGGAGGTGTACTATGGAAATATTAAGAGTTGAAAATTTGACGAAAATTTATAAAGGCGAAAACGAAGTTACAGCATTAAATAATGTTTCTTTTTCAGTACAGAAAGGGGAATTTGTTGCAATAGTAGGACAATCAGGATCTGGAAAATCGACATTACTTCATTTATTAGGAGGGGTAGATATACCTACATCACGGGAAAATATATGTTGATGGAAAAGAAATTTATTCTAAAAGTGAAGAAGAACTTGCAATTTTTAGACGCCGTCACGTTGGACTAATATATCAATTCTATAATTTAATACCAATATTAAATGTAGAGGAGAATATAGTTCTACCTTTAAGATTAGATAAACAAAAAATAAATAATGAAATGGTAAAAGAAATGTTGGATACTCTCGGATTAAGTAAACGAGCAAAACATTTACCAAATCAACTATCGGGAGGACAGCAACAAAGAGTAGCAATTGGTAGAGCTCTTATAAATTCTCCATCTATTATTTTAGCAGATGAGCCAACAGGTAATCTTGATAAAAAGAATAGTCAAGAAATAGTAGAACTTTTAAAATATTCTAATAAGAAATATAATCAAACACTAATCCTAATAACACACGATGAAAATATAGCTTTACAAGCTAACAGAATTATTAGAATAGAAGATGGAAAAATTATATCTGATGAAATATTAAGAAAGTAGAGGTGGAAAAAATGTTAAAAGAATATTTGATAAGTCATATAAAACATAATAAAAGTTCTAGTATTTCTATACTAGCAATTTCTACCCTTTCAGCTTTGTTATTATCAGTATTGTCAGGCATATTTTATAATTTATATGCTGACGAAATAGCAAGAGGAACGAGTCAAAGTACATTAGCAATTATTACATATATTTGTGTGATTTTTTTTGCTAGTTTTTCCATAATTTTGATGATACATAATGTTTTTTCATCATCTATGAGTTCAAGATTACATCAGTTAGGAATCTTAAAAAGCGTGGGTGCAACACCAAAACAAATAAAGTCTATTTTAATAGGAGAAGTAATACTTTTAAGTATAATACCTATTATAGTAGGAACACTTTTAGGAATATTAGGAACATATTTAGTTATGCAAATCATAATTTACTCAACCGAACTATCAAGAGAAAGCGATATAATAATAAGATATAGTTTTCTTGCGTATTTTGCTTCTTTTTTAATATCTTTTATAACAGTATGGATTTCAGCTAGTATTCCTGCAAGAAAGATTAGCAAAATATCAACATTAGAAACAATATTTTATAGAGAAAAAAATAAGAATAAAAAAATAAAAAAGTTCCATTTATTTTCAAAAATTTTTGGAATAGAGGGAGAAATTGCACGAAAATCAATATACGCTAGAAAAAAAAGTTTTCGTACAGCATCATTATCGTTTATTTTTTCGGCTTTAGCTTTAATTAGTTTCCTTAACCTTGAAACTATATCAATGCTTTCAACTAAAAATACTTTTTTTGAAAGATATAGAGATAAATGGGATATTATGCTACTTGTAAAAGAAGATGACAAAAATAGAGCAGAACAAATAAACAAATTAAGACATACTGATGGCATTAAAAGTTGTATGAGCTATAAAAAATACTCATTTTATACAGAAATAGATGAAAGTTTAATTAGTGATGAAGTAAAAAAATTAGGTGGATTACAAGTAATTAGTGATAATTTACACAAAAATGAAAATGGCAAATATACAATAGGTGTTCCTATTATAGCATTAGATAATGAGAGTTTTACTCAATATTACAATAGCATAAAAAATAATAATAACAATTCAGAAATACTTAATCAATGTATCGCAATCAATAAAATTTATTATAGTAGTGATAAAAGTTTAGATGGGGAATATAAAAAATATGTTTCAGAGCAAAATAATCTTAGCTTAGAACTATTTAAAGATAAAGAATTAAAAAATCGGAATTACTAATGTTGTTATACAAAATTATGTACAAGATTTACCAACTTTAAAAGAAGAATATAATAGGTGGGATTGTGAATTAGTTTTGATAATGAGTGAAGATTATGCTCAAAAAATTGATAGTAGTATTATAAATATAGAAAACTATTTTAATGTAAGAGTTAACAATGAAGAAGAAATATTTGATATACAAGAAAAAGTAGAAGAAATAGTACCAAATTATGAGATGATACAAAATAGAGTACAAGAGGAAATATCCGATACAAAAATGAGACAGGGAATGAAAAATGTTATAGAAATACTTGCAGGACTTCTTGCGTGTATAGGACTTGCGAATGTATTTTCAAACACATTAAGTCAAGTAATTCAAAGAAAAAGAGAATTTGCAAGATATATATCAATTGGTTTGTCGAAAAATGGATTAAAAAAGATTTTAGTGTATGAAGATTTAATAATAAGTTTAAAACCAATTATAATAAGTATTATTATAAATGTACCAATTGTCTTATTATCGCTAAAACAAGCGAACATATCATTAAATGAATTTTTCGCAAATATGCCTATGATGGAAATAGGAATATTTACTGGCTTTATTTTAGTAGTTGTCAGTATAGCTTATTATATGGGAGGAAGAAAAATATTAAAAGGTAACATAGTAGAAATGCTCAAAGATGACACATTATACTAATTGTATTTTAGCGATATATAATTATATTATTTTGAAAATGATAATAAAATCAAAAATAATTTTTGGAGAAAAAAAATGAAAAAGATTTTAATAATAGAGGATGAAAATATAGCAAATAAAATATTGGAAGAATTTTCAGAAGAAATAAGTATAGTAAAAAATATAAACAAACAGACGAAGTTGAAATATAAAAATTTAGTATTAGATGTAGAAAATTATGAACTATTAAATAACGGAAAAAAAGTAGAATTAACAATTAAAGAATTTGAAATTTTAAAATTACTTATGGAAAGTCCAAATAAAGTATTTACACGAGATAATTTATTAAATTCTATTTGGAATTATGATTAATTTGGAGATGAAAAAATAGTGAATACACATATAAAAAACATAAGAAAAAAGCTAGGAAATGATATTATAGAAACTGTTCGAGGTGTAGGCTATAAAATGAAATAACCCCCTTTTCATTCAAATAAAGGAGTATTGATAGATTTTAATCAATACTCCTTTATTTATTCTTAAAATTTAAAACTACATCAAAAATATATCTTAACTCTATTTAAACTCCATTTTTTTGCAATATTATAAAAATACTTAAAAGAAAAATGTTAGAAAATTACGAAAAATCTTTATTTGCGTCAATGTAGATCTCGTCTAGCGTAATGCCCAAAACTTTTGCTAATGCAAAGGCTTCGTAATCTTTAACAATACGCTTGTTATTTTCAATAAGATGAATATCGGAATGATATAAGTTTAAACCCAATAAATCTAATTTTTGACAAAGTTGTTCTTGGGTATAACCTTTTTGCATTCTATATTTTCTTACAGCTTGTCCGATAATATTTGATTTGTTATTAAATTTTTTTGATTGCATAATTAAGATTACTCCCTCCTTATTGAAAATAATATACACATAGCATTTTATTATAAAAAAAATGCTTTCTTGTAGGAATGTCCTACAAAAGAAAAAATGGAGTAAAATTTGTAGAAATAAAAAAGAAGTTAAATATATAAATTAAGAAAGCATACAATTTTTTTGTGTGCTTTTTTCATAGGAAAAATTAAATAAGATACTAGCGAAAAAATAATAACAATGGTTTAGAAAGCATTTTTGAGGGAAAATGAGTTGTTGTTATTTAGTATCTTAAAAACGCTAGTATGTTTGTATGAAGTTATAAAAGAGATTAAATCTACTCATTTTAGTAAATTTAATCTCTTTTATGATTTTATAAACAGAAAAATTATAATTTCATATTATTCACGAGCTCCTCCAACTATCGATTCAAAAATGAGTCGATAGGAGGAAATAAAGTGGATAAAAGACCTAAAAGAACTAGGGATAAATATAATCCTTATATTTTACATAGTGAAAAAGAAAAAAATGTGTATAAAGTTACATTCTCTAATAAAAGTGAAATGATTAGTATTGATATAACAAAAGATATATTTGATGAACTTGACGAATTTGAGAAAGAAGACGCAAGACAAATACAAGAAATTGCAAGACATAATGAGCTGAATGTAGTTACAGAAACGACATTAAATAAAAGGTCATTTGAAAAACAAGTAAATGTTGATGAAATTGTAATAAATAAAATCAATAATGAAAAGTTATATAAAGCAATGGACAAGCTGACAAAACAGCAAAGACGAAGAATTTTGTTATATTATGATTATCAATTATCTATGGAAGAAATAGCAAAAATAGAGGGTTGTTCTAAACAATCAATAAAAGAAAGTATTGACTGGGGTATAAAAAAATTAAGAAAATTTTTTGAAAAATTATAAAATATACCCTTACAAAATTCAATTTTCTGCACAAACAAGTGAGAGGGTAAAATCTCTTACTTGTTTTTCTTAAAAAAGTAAAAAAAGCACCTTGAAAATTGAATAACAATTCGTTAGATACAGTCCTTTGATTACTTGAGCTAGTAATATTTATATTACTTCAATATTAGCTTGCAACTAATAAGGCGAAGATGAGTGTAAAAGGAAAGAAACTTTTGTCTAGTCATAGCACGAGCGAGAAAAAACCGTCCCACGCATTGAGGGCAAGCCTGTGTACAGGTGGGGTATGCCGAATACACCTATGAAGATGTATGCAAAACATCTGTCTAATGAATTTTGGAAAAGGTATAAAAATAAATGAAAAATAAGAACTCTAAAACTAAAGTATGCAATATCAATATACTTCCAAAATATTTTAGAGTTCTTTTTTAACATACAGAAAGGAAGATAACAATGATATTAAAAATCTTAATAATAGATACATTTATAATTACTGTTTTTATGTATTTAGTGCTATTAGGATCAAGTAAGTGCAAAACAATTGAAGAAAGAGAAATGGAAGATGTAGAACAAATGAAACAATTAAATAATGGCAGGAGGCAAAATAATGATAAATAGGATTAGAAGAAATGAAATATATCTTGCCGATTTAGGACAAACAGTAGGAAGTGAAGAAAGAGGAATAAGACCAGTTTTAATTATTCAAAATGATATAGGAAATAAACATAGTACAACAACAATAATTATTCCATTAACCAAAAGAGCAGAAGACCAATTTGCTATTCCTACTCATATAAGAATAAATAAATTTGGCAAGATGAAATACGAGGCAACAATAATGGCAGAACAAATAAAGGTAATAGATAAAAAAAGATTGTTACATCGTATAGAAATATTACCAGAAAAATATATAGGAATTGTAAATAATGCTATTAAAATAGCAATAGATTTATAGGAAAGGAACAGCTATGAATTTTATTGATAAAGAACACGAATTATTTTATAAGGAAAAAATTTTATTATTACAGGAATATGGAATAACAGAAACTTACTATAAAGCATTAGTTTATACATTAGGAATATGTGAAACAACGAGAAATAATTTTAATAAAATATTTGATATTGAGAACAGAGAAATAAATATAGATTCAATAAATGCTCCATACCAAACAAGTACAAGTGTAAAGGTTACTAGAATGGCATTTAGTTTATTTAATGGTTGTAATTACGATAGCGAAAGAGATGTAGAAAAAGGACAGGTTTCGAAGAATTACAATGTTAGTGATATATTTTGTTGTGGATATGCACCATATTTTGTAAATGCACTAGAAATAAGATATCCAGAATATTTTAGAGAAACTATTATAGAAAAAGAATTAACTAAAAAGGTAAAGGAAATGCTGAAGAATGAAGAAAGAAAAATGATAGGCGAAAAAATTAAAAAATCAAAGCAAAATAGAAAAGAGAAAGAGAGATAGCGAGCAAGTCAAAATATGACTTGACTTTTTTTAGAGGAGGAATTTGAGAAATGGGAAAAAATGTGAAAAATAAAATTTATTATATTAGAGAGGCAGTTAGTTATTATGTTTTAGGATATAAAAGATATGAACAAAATATAAAACAAAATGGAATTGGAGATATATTAAAAAATATAATAGAAGTGGCTAAAGAAAACTTGAATAGTACAGAAATAAGTGGAATTGATACAGAATTGTTAAGTAGAATAAATTTTAATTGGCTTATAAATTCAAATGATTTTATGGCTTACGCTGTTTGTGTTTTTAATTCACTTTTAAATAGTGAAATACAAATAACACCAGAAAAAATAGTAAGACAATTTTTAAAGGAAATACATTCGCACCATCCTAGAAATGTATTAAAAGAAGCAGAAAATATTTTAGAAGAAAGTTTTCCAGAGCTGAAAGAAAATACCAATAAATAAAAGGGTATTTTTTTTTAATTACTTAATATATTGTTTATACAAGGAGGTTTTGTATGGAAAACGATTTTAAAATAAATGTGTATTTTAGTGAGGATGGAGAAGATGTGGAAAAATTATTAGCTAATTATTTATGTAGTTTATTAGATAAGAAAGTAGTATATGCTTAAAAGATAAATTTTATTGAATTTTAATATAAATTGTACATTTTACTTAAAAATGTGCCAAGAATATAATTCTATTATAAATTCAAATTATTTTTATCAAGCATAGAAAGGAGGCAAAATGCTTGAAAAAATAAAAAAAGTAATTTTTAAGGTAGCAATTTATATAAGATTATCAAAAGAAGATATGGATAGGGGGTATGACGATAGCGAGAGTGTAAAAAATCAAAGAATATTATTAGAAGAATATGTAAAAAATTTGGGAGAAGGATATGAGCTTATAGATGTTTATATAGACCAACGGATATACTGGAACAAACTTTAATAGACCAGAATTTCAAAGAATGATTAGTGATATTGAACAAGATAAAATAAATATGGTAGTTACAAAGGACTTATCTCGTTTAGGTCGTGATTACATAGGAACTGGAGAATATATTGAAAAATGGTTTCCAGAAAAAAATATACGATATGTTTCAGTAAATGACGGAATAGATACTTTTTATGATAATAACGGAAATAATGATATTGCACCTTTTAAGTCCATTCTAAATGATATGTATTCCAAAGATTTATCAAAGAAAATAAGAAGTGCTTTGCATACTATGCAAAGTCAAGGAAAATGGGTAGGTGGAAGAACACCATTAGGATATATACAAGACCCAGAAGATAAAAATCATTTAATAATTGATGAAGATGAAGCAAAAATTGTAAGGACTATTTTTAATATGGCAGTGGCAGGTAATTCAGTTGGAACTATAAGAAAATTTCTTGAAGATAATAATATTCCAACATCAGATCAAATAAGATATAATCGTGCAACATTTTGGAATAATTGCACTATAAAAAAATTATTAAGGAGAGAAGTATATACAGGTGTAACAATTCAAAATAAGAGAAGTAGAATAAGTTATAAAAACAGAAAATTGAGAGATAATCCAAAAGAACAATGGTTTATTGTAGAAAATACACATACACCAATTATAGATAAAAAAACATTTGACGCAGTACAGAAAATGGAAATTGTACAGAAATATAATAGAAACGAAAAAAAGAATTATACTTTATTAGATGGCATAATGTTTTGCTATGAATGTGGACACACAATAGGAATAAAACTAGATAATAGAAGAAAAACAATGAATACAATATGCAATAACTATCGAAGAAACTCTAAATTACATCTTTGTACTTGTCACGGTTTTAGATATGATGAAATAGAAGAAAAAGTATTAGAATATTTAAGAAAATTATTTTTAGACATTGATAGTAAAAAAATTGAAATAAATGTTAAAAATAATAGAACAGCTTATGACTATAAAAAAATGATAGAAAAAAATGAAAAAGAAATAGAACTAATAAACAATAAAATGGATACAATGTATATGGATAAACTAGATAATAAAATTAGTGAAGAAATGTATCAAAGAGTATTAGGAAAATATAAGGAAGAAATAAAAGCAAAGGAACAAGAAAATATCGAAATGAAACAATATCAGCACGAACTAGAAGAAGATAATACCGAAAATATTACAAAAGTGGTCAAAGAATTTTTAGGTTTAAAAAAACCAACACCAGAACTAATGAGAGTAATTATCAATAAGATAAGACTTCATCAAGATAAACAAATAGATATAATATTCAACTTTAAAGAGTTGAATAAAATTTAATAATATGCGTTCTAATTTGAACGCAACCAGAAGGATTAAGCATAGGTGCAGGATTTGAAGCATCAATGAAACTTCGGATATTCACTTGCAATAGCAATAGCAATACATGATATACCAGAAGGGATATCAATGGCAGTACCAATGAAAAATGGAGGAATAAGCTCATTTAAAGTAATACTATACGTTATATTATCAGGGGTCACAACTGGCGTTGGTGCATTTTTTGGAAGTTTGATAGGCTCAGTTTCGTCAACCGTAATATCATTATGTTTAGCATTTGCAGCAGGGGCAATGCTATACATTGTAACAGGAGAGCTAATTCCAGAAGCAAATGATTTATATAAAGGAAGAATGTCAGCATTAGGAAATATAATAGGATTTTTGCTTGGAATCATTGCAGTAAGGATATAAGAAAAATTTTATACACAAAAATTCCAGTGATTTTTCACTGGAATTTTGCTTTCGGGTTTCTATTATAGGACACCCTCTCTATAAATTTAACAATTAATGCTCCATAGGACCTTTCATATGCTCAGCATCCTCTGACAAATCTTCTTGTGTATATCTTATTAAATCTTCCTTACTAGATTCAGGATTCTTTTCACACATTGAATGATAACGATCCATGATTTCATCATTTGTAAATACATCTGCTATATCAGGATTATAAGCTTTAATTTGGTCAAGAATTTCTTCATGTCCAGTTGCTAAATTTCCATCAGCCTCAGCTAAGGTTACTCCATCTTCACTTATCTCTGGATGTTCTTTTATTTCATCCATTTTATCAGTAATATTATCAACACCCTCTCTTGGAGAAAATTCTTTGCGAACCTCGTAAGTTGTATAACGAGTATGCTGATCTTCTAATCTTTCAGAAACAACATCCTTATTAGAAGTTCTATCTATATATCCAAAGCCAACTTCAATATATCCCATAGAACCAATTCTTGCAGTTATAATACCATTTTTTACAATATTAGATTTTATAGCAAATGAAGATTTTACAGATTTTTCTTCTACTCTAGAACCATCTCTATTAACTTCGTATACATTTTTATCTGAATCCTTTCCACCAACTTGTGTTAATGCATCAGAATATTCAATAGAACCATCAGGGTTTTGAATCATACAAATAAGGCTAGTTGTGTATGGTAATTTAGATCTGTCTGGAATATTAGTAGGGTAAACAACAAGTAATTTTGAACCAGCAGGGACACCTAAAATATCTGCCAAAGTATATTTATCATCAACCTTAATGTTTGTTTTTATTTCTTGCTTTGCATCAATATTATTTAAGACTTCTGGATCAGGAACCTTTTCATCTTGATTAGCTTCTTGACCTTCATTTTCGTCTTTATCTAAATCATCTTTAGATAATCCTTTATCGTCTAGTGCT
Organism: uncultured Clostridia bacterium; assembly: GCA_947584125.1. Lineage (GTDB taxonomy): Bacteria > Bacillota > Clostridia > TANB77 > CAG-508 > CANRMR01. The sequence goes on along the minus strand of CANPWI010000001.1, from coordinate 549 downwards.
TTATCTAAATCAATCTCAGACATAGAGCGAACTTCTTCTTTGCTAATTCCAAGTTTTTTAGCTACTTTTTCTAACTGCTTATCAAATTCATTTAATGAAACAACTTCTACTTTATTCATATTTTGGAACTGTGCAAGGAAACTTATATCATCTTGTGCAATTTCTTGTGCAGGATAAATTTTACCATCTTTATCAAGACCAGTAATAACAAACCTTTGAGAGGTAGTTCCATCAGGCATCTCATCAATTATTAAAAATACATCATTTGTAACTAAAACTTTGCCATTAGGAGAGGTTTCTTCAGAAGTAAGAGTACCAATAAGTTTAATATCCTTGCTAAATTCAGTCTTTTTTTGCTCATAAATTTCTTTCATTAATTCATATAAACTTTTATCCATAATAAAATTCATCCTTCCTTGCTTATTTCAAATTATATTTATTAATTATAAACTAATATATTTAATTATAGCACGCTTTAAAAATAAAGTCAAAAAATTTGTTTTGTTCGCTTTTATTTTAAAAAATAGTAGTATATAATTACAACATATT